>NZ_WKCD01000021.1:0-47083 GCF_021606625.1 Pseudomonas sp. PA-4-8C | reverse complement strand
CCCAGCACCCGTCCCGCCGCTGAGAACCCGCCGTGCTCGGCGACCATGGAGAAATAGTAGAGATCGTTGAGGTCCTCCAGCACAGCCTGGGTGGCCATTCTATTGTCCGGTTTCAAGTAACAGAGGGTTCAAAACTAGCATCTATTGTGATGATTGTCCTTTGGTTAGGCTGATGACTCACCGAATCAGCTGGCACTCAAGGAGCCCCCGACATGCCTCTGCTTACCGCCGACAATCTTGCGCAATATGGCGACCCGCATCCACGCCAGCGAGTTGCCGTCCTCGACACCGACATGAGCTACGTGGACGTCGGCGCAGGCGACCCCATCGTCTTCCTGCACGGCAACCCCACGTGGTCCTATCTGTGGCGCAATATCATTCCTCACGCGCTGCCACACGGCAGATGCCTGGCGCCGGACGTGGTGGGTATGGGGCTCTCGGGCAAGTCGCCGACTCGCGCCTATTGCTTCGAGGATCATGCCCGCTATCTCGATGCCTGGTTCGAGGCCATGGGGTTGACCAACGTTGTGTTGGTCACCGATGACTGGGGCACTGCACTGGGAGCGCATTGGGCCAACCGCAACCGGGATCGTGTACAGGCGCTGGTGTATATGGAAGGTGTGGTGTTTCCGGGAAGCTGGGACGACTACGCCGGCGCAGGCAAGGACCTCTTCAAAGCCCTGCGCTCGGAACCAGGCGAGCAGATGATCCTTGAGGAGAACCTCTTCATCGAAGGGATCCTGCCTCGCACCACATTGCGCACCCTGGGCGTCGAGGAAATGGACGCCTACCGCGCGCCTTTTGCCACCCGGGAAGACCGATGGCCGACCCTGGCCTGGCCCCGCGAACTGCCTATCGAGGGTGAACCGGCCAATGTCGTCAAGATCATCGAGGCGTCTGGCGCATGGTTGGCGACCGAGGCACTGCCCAAGCTGCTGATCGTCGGGGAGCCAGGCGCGGTGCTCACCGGGCGTGCGCTGGCCTATGCCCGCACCTGGGCCAATCAACGCGAGGTCAGCGTGCCGGGCATTCATAGCCTGCAGGAAGACTCTCCGGCCGAGATCGGCCTGGCGCTGTCGCTCTTCCTGCGAGAACTGCGCCCCATCACCTGAAGCCATCCCATTCACACCCGTGCATGACCTGACCCCTGGAGGTAGACCATGAAACACATCTACAAAGGCCCCGACGATGCGTTGGAAGTGGCGCGCTTTGTCTGCAATGCAGTCAACGGCTGGACCGAAAACCCGACACGGATGATTCCCTATTTCACCCCGGACGGCGGTTGGGAATTTCCGTTCGCGCCCATAGAGTTTGGCCTGTTCTTCAAGGAGGTCCGTGGAGCCGAGGCCATGAAGCGCTACTTCAGCTCGCTCGTGCCTTATATGGAAAATCTGGATATCGGACCGGTAGAAAATTGGATCATCCATACGCTGAAGACCCCGCATACCTACGTTTACGAATACACCGGCACGGCCACCATCAAGGGCTCGGGCAAGCTCTATGAGCAGAACTACATTTCGATCGTGACGCTGGACGGCGGCAAGATCAAAACCTATCGCGAGCATTGGGACCCCTACGTCGCGCTGCGCGATTTCGGCCTGGCGCGCGCTGTTGACGGCGACGCGAAGTAGCGACTGCGACAGTTCCCAATTGCAAAGACGAGGTGAAACATGAACGCAAAAGACGTGGTAACCACGATGTGGACCGAACTGATGACCGCCAAGGACCCGGCCGTTATCCAGAAGTGGGTCGCCCCGACCTACGAGCAGCACAGCCCTTATGTGCAAACCGGCCGAGAAGGTCTTGAGCAGTTAGTGGCAAGCCTGCGAGACGACTACAGCTACGAGCTGGTGCGGATCTTCAGCGACGGCGACCTGGTGGTGTTGCACGGTATTCATCGCAACTGGCTCAACGGCGTATTCACCGGCGGCGAAGCTGTTGTCGGCGTCGACATGTTCCGCGTCGTGGATGATCAGATCCAGGAACATTGGGATGCGTCGGTGCCCGTGATACGCATTTCTGCCTCCGGCCGCACCCAGCTTGACGGCCCGGCGACGGTTGAACATGCAGGCATGACGCAGCAGAGCGCAAACACGGCTAAAGCCTTCGTCCAGACGGTACTGGTCGACAAGCAGCATCAGCGCCTGCCCGAGTTCATCAGCAAGCATGGGTTGGCACAGCACATTACGGAAATTGCCGATGGCGCCGCTTGCCTGACGCAAGCGTTGGCGGTGAGCGACAAGGAGTATGTCGCGATCAGGAAGATGGTGGCTGAAGGTGAGTTTGTCGCGGTCCAGTCAGAAGGGCGGGTCAATGGTCAAACCCACACCTTCTGGGACCTGTTCAGAGTCGATGCGCATGCAAAGATCGCTGAACAGTGGCAGGTAGCGGCGGTGTTCCCCGATGTCGTACCCCACGACAACGGGGCGTTCTAGAGCGTTATTTGTGCGCGCCCAGCCATTCCACGGCCGTGCGCCAGATGCAGATACCCAGGAAATAGGCCGACATCAGCGACCACAGACCAAATGTCCATGGGTTGGTGTTGGGGTAGTCCACCACCATCAGGAAGCTGCACAACAGCCAGATCGTGGTCACCGCAATGTTGATCGGCATGAAGCGCTTGACCCGGAACGGGTGCAGGAACTTCATCGGCGTCACGGTCAACAGCGCCAGGCCGATCACGGTCAGCAGGGTGACCCACGCATCCGGCTGGATGATATAGACGCACAGGGCAACGACGTTCCAGGCGGCAGGGAAGCCGACGAAGTAGTTGTCCTTGCTCTTCATGTTCACGTTGCAAAAGCAGAACAGCGACGACACCAGGATCACCGACACCGCAAACAGGTGGGTGAAATCGGGCAGGTCGATGTAGCGGTAGATAAACAGTGCCGGAATGAATACGTAGGTGAGGTAGTCGATCACCAGGTCCAGCACCGAGCCGTCAAAGCTGGGCAGCACCGTGCTGACATTCACCCGTCGCGCCAGCGAGCCGTCGACGCCATCCACCACCAGCGCCAGGCCCAGCCACAGCAGGCACGCCTTGGGGGAGTTTTCCAGCAGCGCCAGGGTGGCCAAAAAGGCCAGTACCACACCGGTGGCGGTAAAGCCGTGGGCGCCCCAGGCTTTGAGTCTGGCTACATGCAGGGTCGATATCACGGGCGGTTCTCCAAAAGGTCAAACGGGGCAGCCGACGACGTAGCGCCGTCGAGTCTGGCCAGGGAATGCAGGTATCGACCGGGAAGGGGAGGATAAGGTTCACCGCCCGGCGTATCCGTTAGCGTAGCAAGCGTAGGATGTTTCGGCATCAGCCTTGACGGAACACCAGTGCCTTTAACCCGCTCTGGGGGTCGATATCAGGAAATTCCGGTGGGTTTTCCAGCCGCTGTACAAACCGCAGGCCCGGTGCTTCGCGGGTCACGCCGTCGATCAGGAAATCTTCGCCGAAGGCAGGATCGTTCATGCATGCCAGCACGGTGCCTTGGGCACTGAGCAAGTCTGGCAGTCGGCGCAGCACGCGCTGGTAATCCTTGGTCAGCAGGAAACTGCCTTTCTGGAAGGAGGGCGGGTCGATGATCACCAGGTCGTAAGGGCCATTGTTCGTCACCTTGGCCCAGGACTTGAACAGGTCGTGGCCCAGGAAGCTCACCCGGCTCAGGTCATGCCCATTCAGGCGATGGTTGTCGCGGCCACGGCTGAGGGCGCCACGGGCCATGTCCAGGTTCACCACATGGTCGGCGCCGCCTTCGATGGCGGCCACGGAAAAACCGCAGGTATAGGCAAACAAATTCAGCACGCGCTGGCCCTGGGCCTGTTCGCGCACCCAGTTGCGCCCGTAACGCATGTCGAGGAACAGCCCGCTGTTCTGTTTTTTACCCAGGTCGATCAGGTAGCGCAGGCCGTCCTCGGTGATGGTCAGCTCGTCGATGGCGTCGCCCACCAGCCATTCGGTGGTGCTTTGCGGCAGGTAGCGGTGTTGCAGGGCCACGGTGTGCGCGCCGAAAGCGGCCCAGTCGATGTGCAGTAGCGTCTGCTTCAGGGCCTGCAGGTGCTCGGTTTCCTTGAACAACGCCACCAGCACCACCCCTTGCAGCCAGTCCACCGTCAGTTGTTCCAGGCCCGGCCAGCAGCGGCCACGGCCATGGAACAGGCGCCGGGTTTCCGCAGGCGCGTCAGCCAGGGCAGTGAGCAAGTGGGCGTGCAGGGTAGCGAGTGCGTCTGGGTTCATCGTTAAGGGTCAGTCATCGGGCGGGCGGCATTTTAAACACAACTGTGGGTCAACGCGTGGCAATCAGCGCCGGGCCGAATGACTCTTTCAAGAAAACCGGGGCGATATAGCGTTCGTAATGTGCCTCGGACAGCAGAAAAAACTCTCGATCTATCGCATCGCGCAAATCCGCCAGGTGGCGCTCGCGAAACTCTGGCAGCAACGCCAACCCATAGGCATCGAGCCTGGAAATCACCCGCGCACCCCGTGCGATCAGCTGGTATGCCCAGCAATACGGCGACTGGTGCGGCATAAAACGAATCTTGCGCGCTTCCAGCTGCTGTCGCAGGCAGTGCGGGTCGAACACTTCCAGCTTGCTGGCCATCACCTGCACTAGCAGTTGTTCCAGACGCAGCCACACCGCCTGTTTTTCCTCGGCGCTATAGCCATTCCACTGGATCACCTCGTGGTGATAGCGCTTGCAGCCCCGACAGACCAGGTCACCGTAGACGGTGGAGCACAGGCCGACGCAAGGGGTCTTGATGGAGTGCGGCATTTTCAAGCCTTTGAAGAAAGTGTAAGCGTGTTTAGTCGGTGTTTCTTTGTCGCCAAGTGGGCAACGATGGCTTCAATCCATTGCGAGCGACACCCATGAAAACACCGATCAAAGCCTGGCTGTACGCCGTGATGTTCACCGCTGTTGCCGGCTGTTCCAACCCACCTACTCAAAGAGACATCGCCATGCCCAAACCCCTGGTATCCCTCGCCGTACTCAAGGCCAAACCTGGCCAAGAGCACGCTCTAAAAGCTGGCTTGCTGAGCCTGATCGAACCGACGCGGGCCGAACCTGGCAATCTGGATTACGTGTTGTTCGAGCGACGCGACGAACCCGGCACGTTCTACATGCGCGAGGCATTCAAGAACCAGGCGGCACTGGATGAGCATTTTGCCACGCCTTACTTCCAGCGCTTTGCCGCCACGGCGGATGCGTTGCTCAGCGAGCCGTTGCAGTTGATTTTCCTGGAGCAGGTGTCGAACTGAAGCCGTTGACGGTAGGAGCGAGCTTGCTCGCGAAGATCCCAAGGGCGCCGCGTTCATTCAGGATGAGCGCGTTATCGTTGACGTTCTTCGCGAGCAAGCTCGCTCCTACAGCGTTACGTCAGTCCCAGCTCAGCGCACCGCCGGTCTGGTACTCGATCACACGGGTCTCGAAGAAGTTTTTCTCTTTCTTCAAGTCCATGATCTCGCTCATCCACGGGAATGGATTGGTGGTGCCTGGGTACTCTTCCTTCAAGCCAATCTGCGTCAAACGACGGTTGGCGATGAACTTCAAATAATCTTCCATCATTGCCGCATTCATGCCCAACACCCCACGAGGCATGGTGTCGCGAGCGTATTCGATCTCCAGCTGCGTACCCTGCAGAATCATCTGGGTCGCTTCTTCCTTCATCTCGGCATCCCACAAGTGCGGGTTTTCGATTTTGATCTGGTTGATCACATCGATACCGAAGTTCAGGTGCATCGACTCATCGCGCAGGATGTACTGGAACTGCTCGGCCACGCCGGTCATTTTGTTGCGGCGGCCCATGGACAAAATCTGGGTGAAGCCGCAGTAGAAGAAGATGCCTTCCAGCACGCAGTAGTAGGCGACCAGGTTGCGCAGCAGTTCTTTGTCGGTGTCGACGGTGCCGGTTTCGAACTTTGGATCGGAGATCGAGCGGGTGTATTTCAGGCCCCAGGCGGCCTTTTTGGCCACCGATGGAATCTCGTGGTACATGTTGAAGATCTCGCCTTCATCCATGGCCAGCGATTCGATGCAGTACTGGTAGGCGTGGGTGTGGATCGCTTCTTCGAAGGCCTGGCGCAGGATGTACTGGCGGCACTCCGGGTTGGTGATCAGGCGGTACACGGCCAGTACCAGGTTGTTGGCCACCAGGGAGTCGGCGGTGGAGAAGAAGCCCAGGTTGCGCATGACGATGCGGCGTTCGTCGTCGGTCAGGCCTTCAGGGTTTTTCCACAGGGCGATGTCGGCGGTCATGTTGACCTCTTGCGGCATCCAGTGGTTGGCGCAGCCGTCGAGGTACTTCTGCCAGGCCCAGTCGTACTTGAATGGCACAAGTTGGTTGAGGTCGGCGCGGCAGTTGATCATGCGCTTTTCGTCAACGGCGACGCGGGCGGAGGCGCCTTCCAGCTCGGCGAGGCCTTCGGCGACGTCGAGTTTGTCCAGGGCGGCCTTGGCGCGCACGATGGCGGCAGAGTCGTTGGCGGTGACGGCGCGGGCTTCCACGGCGGCAGCGGCGCCGGCACCGTCGAGGCGGTCCATGTTGGCTTCGGTGGCGTGGCCGGCGTTGGCGCCTTTGATCACCGCTGCACCGGTGTCTTCGTTGTCGACTTCATCCCAACTCAGCATGGAAATACTCCTTCCTGGTACTCGAAAAATAAATGTTTTTGCAGGCTACAAGGCATTGAAATACTGCGCGTAGTGTGGTCGGTAAATACCGATGCTGCACACTATGTAGTGGTCTGATCTGTTTGTGGGCACACTATATGGGGTGTGACAACGTTGGTCAACGCACAAGATGTGCGGTCATAGGTCGCTGGCACACACACATTCAGCCGTGGACGGGTCATGAAACATCACTCTTCTTATGTCTTTATCGAATAAATAAATAGATATTTATTCCTTTTAATATTCTATCCGGCAGCGCATTTTGAGGGCCTGCGCATTCGTGCGGATTGACCCAACAGCCAAAAGGAAAGCCGACATGACCATCAAAGCGATCAACGTGCGCAACCAGTTCAAAGGCGTGATCAAGGAGATCCTGCTGGGGGAAGTGGTGTCGGAAATCGACGTGCAGACCGCCTCGGGCATTGTGACGTCGGTGATCACCACACGCTCGGTGCGTGACCTGGAATTGAAGGTGGGCAGTGAAGTGATTGCCTTTGTGAAGTCCACAGAAGTGTCCATTGCCAAGTTGTGAGCGCCCAACAGGGTCAGGGAAAGGCGTGGGGCAGCGCCCTCAGTCAACTCGATTGAAAATTTCCCTGACCTGATCCTCAGGCATGACACCTTTGCCCGTTCCCTCGATCAGCTCGAACGTGCCATCGGCATTCAGCGTGATGCCCAGGGAGCTGGCCAGCGTGACGCTGACGCCGGGCCGTGCTTGAAGCAGTGTCCTGAGCGGTTGTTCGCCCTGCAACGATTGCCCGATGGTGGTGGCCATGCCTTGCAGCGAATCTGAATTGACCCCGCCTACCAAGATGACCTGCCCACCTTTGTTCAGTGATGCGTTCAATCGGTTCAGCAACGCTTGGGTATTGCCGCCCCGCAGGCCCAGCTCCAGGTTGCTGCCGGTCAGGTGCATCAGCGTGCGGGTCTGGTAACGCGCACCGTCCCAGTCGGTGAGCACCGCAATGGCCGAGCAGTCGGTCAGGCTGCGGGTAGAAAGCACGTCGTTGCCGCTCGTGAGTGTCGTGGCTTCACCCATGGTCACCTGCACGGTATTGGCGGCTTTCAGCTTGGCGGTGCGCCGCAACCAGCCCAGGGTAAGCCTGGCCGCGTCGGCCCTGGCCAGGGCTGCGGCCGGATGCACCTGGTTGCCAGGCAACGGTGAAACACGATGGGGGCGCAAGGCCACATCCGGTTTCAAGATGGCATTGGCCTGTTGCAGCCGGTACACCACTTCGCGCTGCTGCTCAGGGTTCATGCCTTTGCAGTGGCGCTTCAATTCGTCGATGTCGGCTTTGCTAAAACCTGAGCGCTGCAGCTGCTTGAAGGCTTTTTTGAGCGGAGCCAGCGCAACAAAGTCGGCCTGAAGGGCCTGCACAGCATGGTTGGCACTCAGAAACTGGCGGTACCCTTGCGCAAGGCTCAGCTCTAGAGGCCCGCATTTCTTGAACCTGATATCCCGGGTTTGCGTTTTATCCAATGGTGCGTAATAGAACTCGGCAGTGTCAGCCTCTACCACCAGGTAGCGCTGGCTGCCGCTGGTGACGACCACGCCTCTGAGCTGGCGTTGATCATTGCTGGCATTGCTGATGCTGCCGAGCTTGACCACCCGGGTATCTTTAGCAAGCGTGTCGGCGCTGTCGCCTGTGTAAAAGCCGAAATCGGGGTCGTCAATGAGCTGGCCGCGCACGTGCGCCTTGTAAGTGATGCGTTCACCGTTTGCGACGGGCACCAGTTGGGGGCCGGTGTCGCCTTTGACTATTTTGTGCAGGCGTTTTTCATAGACCACCGTGCGCTCGCGCGTGAACAGCCCGGCCTTGGACGGGAACAACCGCACGTGCTCCAGGGCCTGCAGGCGTTGTTCGGGTTTGGGCAGGTCGGCGACACGTTTAACGAAGCACTCATCCTGAATGCCGCGTCGCACCCGCCCACCCAGAGCGGGCACAGGGCAAAACGCCTCAAAGTCCTCCAAGGGCTTGGCGTGTTCTGTTGCTTGCAGGTCGGTCAGCTCGCCAGGTCTTGTATTGAGGTAGCGATAGACCCGACCACGGTCCACCAGGTCATAGCCATTGGCGCGTGGCAGGGTATAGGCACTGGGGCTCAAAGGGTGTTCGATGACCATTGCCTGCCGGCCGTCGCTGAAAAGCTCCCGAGTCAGAGGGATCGCGGCCGGTTGCTCAAAGGCAGGCTCCTTCACGGTACCGCCCACGATGGCGAACAGCTCATTGAGCGCGCCATCCAGTGCGGCACTGCTGCCGTGTTTGCGCTCGGCCTGCGTGTCACCCGTGATCGATTGCTCGACACCCAATTGGGCTTCTACAAGGCCGGCGGCGGCCGCGACACCGACCACAACCGGCTCGCCAATCACTGCGAACTTGGCCGCCAGGCCGGCGGCTACGGTCAAATCGTTAAGCCAGGTATCGCGGGTGACCTCGCTGTTGGACTTAATCATGACGTCTGCATCGCGGGACATGCGTTCGCGGGTGGCGTCTTTGATCACGCTGAACACGTCGCCGTGAATGCGCACATTGGCGCTGTCGATAACGGTCCCTTCCAGGGTGTCCCAGTAGCCGCTGGCCAAGTAGCGAATGGCGCTGTCCGCGCCTTTGTTCGAGCGCGAATCGCCGGTGATGAAGGATTTGAAATTGCTCCAGAACCCCAAGTCGCTGTCTTGTCGGTCCCTGAGGGCGAAGTGCGATTGCAGCGCCTTGCGCGTCTCGGCATGCCGGCCTTGCTCGGCCACCCATTGGTCCATCGCGTCCAGGGAATCAAAGCGCAGGAAAGCGGGCTTGTGCCCCGGCATATACAGGACCTGCACGCCGTCTCGACGATCACGTAATTGCCCGTGGCTGCCGTAGTCAGTGGCGGTGAAACGCAGGATGTCGTGAGCGGGGCGCCCGTTGATGTCAAACACGTGAACCCGTGTGCGGCCTTCTACCGGCGCTGTCGCTCGTAGTTGTTCGACGCTCAGGGCTTGGTTTTCATCCAGGGACAGGTTGGCGGCCGCGCCCATCACCAGGCGGTAATCATCGCGGTTAAAGCGCTGCTCGGCCGGCATGTTCAGGCGTTCGGCGGGTGAGGCGCGCTCGTAGGCCTTGAGCTGTTCACGGGCCTGATAAATGAACTCGCCTTTCAAGGCGGTGCGGTAGTCATCGCCATGGTCGCGCCAGAAGCGTTCGAGCTTTTGAGTCATGTGCGCCTGAAAGTCGGTTTTCCAGCTTTCATGCATCAGCTGGGAAGGCGCCAGCGCAAACTGGTTATGGGCACCATAGCCGCCTTGGGTACTTTGCCCGCGGCCGACCGTGTATAAGCCGGCTTGCTGGTCAAGCACGCCGGGTAGCGCATCGTGTTCGCTGAAGTTGCTCAACAGTGCGTCCGGCAGCGCCTGGGAAACCGTGGGCTCTTCCCCCAGATGTTCCCAGTCGGTGACGGTATTGGCACTTTGTGCTTGCTGAAAGCGATTGAGGAAGATGGCGTCGGCATCGACCTTGCGCCCGGTCAACTTGAACACCAGCGCCTCGGCCCATTGCTTGGCTTCGTCGCGCACCCTGGGCAGCGCAGTGTGCGTGGCCTGCAACAGCTGCCGGTAGAGGGCTTTCTGATGGTCTACCGATGTACTTAGGTTTTGCCTCAACGCCGGTTTGCGTGGCGGTTGCAGAGGCTCCACTGAGTAGGCCGGCAAGGCCTGCGGGGTATCGCCGGCGATGGGTTTGAAATCCCAGGCAATGAGGGGGAGTGGGCGTGGCGGCAGAATCATCGACGGGCGGCTCCGGGAGAATTTCAATGGCACAGCGGGCAGCTAAGCCCGGTATGTGCGAAAAATCTCCCGTGCGGTTCCGACCGACGTCAGCGGTTTTGTAAGCTGATCTGCATGCGCTGCACGCCTTCCTCCAGCATCGCCCGTGGGCAACCAAAGTTCAGGCGCACGAATTGCTGGCTGTCATCGCCAAATTCAATCCCCGCGCTCAGGCCCACCTTGGCCTGTTCCAGGAAGAACCGTTGCGGGTCTTCCAGGCCCAATGCGCTGCAATCGAGCCACGCCAGAAACGTGCCTTGCGGCGCATGCATCACTACGCCGGGCAGTCGGGTTTTTACCGCGTCGAGCAGGTAGTCACGGTTGGCTTGCAGGTACTGCACCAGCGCGTTGAGCCAGTCGATGCATTCGCTGTAGGCGGCGCGGGTGGCTTCCAGGCCCAGGGGGCTGACGCTGTCGACCATGCCGCAGCGCGCCTGATTGAAACGCTCGCGCACCTCGGCGTTCTGGACCACGGCGAAGCAGGTCTTCAGGCCGGCCACGTTATACGCCTTGCTCGCTGACATCAGGGTGATGGTGTTCTGGGCGATCTCGGGGCTGAGGCTGGCGGTGGGGATGTGGCGACGGCCGTCGAAGCACAGCTCTGCGTGGATTTCGTCGCTGATGATCAATGCGCCGGTGTCCAGGCAGGCATTGGCTACCGCCAGCAACTCTTCACGGGCAAACACCTTGCCGATGGGGTTGTGCGGGTTGCTCAGCAACAGCGCCCCGGCCCCGCTCAAGGCTTGGCGCATGGCCGGCAGCGGTGTGCGGTACTCGCCATCGATCAATTGGAACGGCACTTCGATGCGTGGCAGGTTCCAGTTGCCGGGCGCCAGGCGAATCGGCCGATAGTTGGGGGTTTGCAGTACCACCGCCTGGCCAGGCTGGACGAAGGCGTGCAGGGCCATATTGAAGCCAGGCTCCACGCCGGGCAGAAACAGCAGTTCTTCAGGCTGTACGCGCCAGGCGTACTTGGCCCACAAGTCGGCAACGATAGCGTCGCGCACGTCCGGGCCGGCCACGCTGTAGCCGAGAATCTGCTGGTCGAGGCGCGCGTGCAGGGCTTGCAAGATGGCGGGCGGCGCGGCGATGTCCATGTCGGCGATCCACATCGGCAGGACGTCTTGCGGGTAACGGCTCCACTTGGTACTGCCGGTGTCGAAGCGTGGGTGGATCGTGTCGAAATCAAAGCTCATGGACAGGCTCGTATCAGGGCGGCGGTAAAAGAATGGCGCCGATTCTAGCGCCATTAATTTTATAGGCCAGAGCTGATTGCCGACGTGCGCAGCGGTGTGCGTTCCATGACCGACAAGTTCTGTAATAAAAACGCCATTGCGCTGGGGATTGAATCGGCTAGGGGCTATTTTGGTGCATCTCAATAATCAGAGTAGCCATGGATGAAATACCAACCCTTGAGTCACACGTTGATTGCGACCGCGCTGGTCTTGACGGTCAACGGTGTGCACGCAGCTTCCCAAGCCCCGGTTGCGGGTGAAAATGGCATGGTGGTCACGGCCCAGCACCTGGCAACCCACGTGGGTGTCGATGTGCTCAAGGCCGGCGGCAACGCGGTCGATGCGGCGGTGGCGGTAGGTTACGCGCTGGCGGTGGTGTACCCGGCGGCGGGCAACCTGGGCGGCGGTGGTTTCATGACCGTGCAACTGGCGGACGGGCGCAAGACCTTCCTCGACTTCCGCGAAAAAGCCCCGTTGGCGGCAACGGCCGACATGTACCTCGACAAGGCCGGCAATGTGGTCGAAGGCCTCAGCGCCAAAGGCCATTTGGCGGTCGGCGTACCGGGCACGGTGTCTGGCATGGAGCTGGCCCTGAGCAAGTACGGCACCCTCAAGCGCGCGCAAGTGATTGCCCCGGCGATCAAGCTGGCCGAAAACGGCTTTGCGCTGGAGCAGGGCGATATCGACCTGTTGCACACTGCCACCGGTGAGTTCGAAAAAGACCAGGACATGCGCGGGATCTTCCTGCACAACGGAAAACCGATGCAGGTGGGTCAGAAGCTGGTGCAGAAGGACCTGGCCAAGACCCTCAAGGAAATCTCGGCCAAGGGCACCGACGGTTTCTATAAAGGCTGGGTTGCCAAGGCGGTGGTGGATTCCAGCCAGGCCGGCAAAGGCATCATCACCCAGGCCGACCTCGACGCCTACAAAACCCGCGAACTGGCCCCCATCGAGTGCGACTACCGTGGCTACCATGTGGTCTCGGCACCGCCACCCAGCTCGGGCGGTGTAGTGATCTGCCAGATCATGAACATCCTCGAAGGCTACCCGATGGCCGATCTGGGCTATCACTCGGCCCAGGGCCTGCACTACCAGATCGAAGCGATGCGCCATGCCTACGTGGACCGCAACAGCTACCTGGGTGATCCGGACTTCGTGAAGAACCCCATCGAGCATCTGCTGGACAAGAACTACGCGGCCAAGCTACGCGCTGCCATCGAGCCGCAGAAGGCCGGTGACTCCCAGGCGATCAAGCCAGGTGTGTCGCCCCACGAAGGCAATAACACCACCCACTATTCCATCGTCGACAAGTGGGGCAACGCGGTCTCGGTGACCTATACCCTCAATGACTGGTTTGGCGCCGGGGTGATGGCCAGCAAGACCGGGGTGATTCTCAACGATGAAATGGATGACTTCACCGTCAAGGTCGGCGTGCCGAATATGTATGGGCTGGTGCAGGGCGAAGCCAACGCCATCGCACCGGGCAAGGCGCCGTTGTCATCGATGAGCCCGACCATCGTCACCAAGGACGGCAAGGCAGTAATGGTCGTTGGCACACCGGGGGGCAGCCGCATTATCACCGCGACCTTGCTGACCATCCTGAATGTCATCGACTACAAGATGAACATCCAGGAAGCCGTGGACGCACCGCGCTTCCACCAGCAATGGATGCCGGAAACCACCAACCTTGAGACATTTGCGGTCAGCCCGGACACCCAGAAGATCCTCGAAAGCTGGGGCCACAAGTTTGCCGGCCCGCAAGATGCCAACCACTTGGCCGCCATCCTGGTAGGCGCGCCTTCCCTGGACGGCAAGCCGGTGGGTAACAACCGTTTCTATGGGGCCAATGACCCGCGGCGCAACACGGGCTTGTCGTTGGGCTACTAAAAGGAGCTGGCATTGTCTCTGTAGGAGCGAGCTTGCTCGCGAAAAACTCACAGGCGCCGCGTTTATCCAGAAAACACGCGTTATCGTTGACGTTTTTCGCGAGCAAGCTCGCTCCTACAGAGGGCAAGGTAGATCAGAAGGTGTATTGCAACTCCCCCGACACCGACGCCTGCAACCGCTGCTCCACAATCGGGCTCTTGCCGGCCTTGTCCGCCAGGTATTGCACATCCAGCAAGGTCGAGAACTGCGTGTGTTCGTTGATCGGCACGCTCCATGAAAGGCTCATGCCATTGCTGATATTGCCGGCACTTGCCTTGTATTCCTTGAAGCGGCTGCGGGTGGCCTGGTCGGTAGTCACGCCGTACCAGGTTTGCAGGTAATTGCGGTCACCGAAGTGGCTGTTGATGGCGGCATCGACGCAGCCGTAGCGGCCTTCATACAGATGGGTACCCACGCTCAACTCCAGATGGGTAAAAGCCTTGCTGGTTTCCTTGTGTTTATCTTCTTCAAGCGCATGTTCCAGGGTGGCGCCGATGATCACACTGCCGAGGTTGTAGGCGGCACTCACTCCCAATTGCGGACGCGACTTGATCTGGCCCATACCTTTGAGGCGTTTGGAGCCGGCCTGCATGCTTTCATTTTTATCCTTGCGCGAACCGCTTGCGCCAACGTATGCGCTGAAGCTCAGGGCATTACCTTCGTAACCCCAGCCCAGGCCCGTATCAGTATCGAGGAAGACGCCCCAGGGGCTGATGATTTTGCCGCCGAGTACAGGCGCCGTCATACGTTCGTCGCTGCCACTGTAGCGGGGTGCGTTGGCCATGCCGGCCTTGAGGCTGTATTGCCAGTCTTCGGCAAGCGCCGTATCGGCGGCGAGCAGGCACAGTGAGGTCAATGACAGGCACAGGTTTTTTGCGTGCATCAGGTGTTTCTCCTGGTTAGAAATTCGAGGGTATGTGGGGTGATTGGGTACGTTTGAAGGAATAACCCGAAGCGCTCAGCCCGTTGACCTGGCGGCTGACGGTATCGCCCAAGCCGTAACCGTTGCCGGCCAGTACCGCATGGGCGTTGTCGATGGGCAGCAGGATGTAGTCGGTCAGCGGCTCGCCGTGCAATTGGCCACGAATCACCAGAAAGCCGTCCTCCTGACGCACGCTGATGCCACTCAATGGCGCGTCGGGTTCATGGCTGCTGAGCACCTGATAGGTGCCGACCGTGTTGGCCCAGGCGGCAGGCAAGGGCGGTGGCTCGATGCGTTCACCGATGGCAATGCGTTGGCCGTGGCTGCGCGCGGTGAGCATTTGGCGGCCTTGTACCTGGATTACATCCAACTGCACGCGGCCCAACTCGCCCAGGTCCTTGCGCCAGAAGCCGAGGATCTTTTTCTGCGCGCGCAGCCAGCCTTGTTCATCACGTAACAGCTCGAAATCGTAGCCGGCCAGTTCGCCGGTCAAGCGTGCATGGTCATCCCTGATGCGGAACACGCCCCAGGCGGTCGCATAGAAACCAGCCAGGCGCTTGCGATCCACCGCCGCCGGCACATGGCGCAGCTTGAGGCCGTGGCTCGGCGCCTGGCAGTCATCGGCGCACACGGGCTGGCCAGTCTGTGCCTGGAGCATCAGGCGCAGGCTGTCGGTGGTCAGTGACACCACCATGTCTTCGGCGTTGCTGTCGTTGGCCATGATGATCACCGCCAGTTGCTGATCCGGTAGCAGGGTCAATTGGGCGACGAAGTCATCGCCGCCACCGCTGTGCTGGTAGGTGCGCACACCGGGGCCGATGGGCTCGTCACCGCAGGGCGCCAGAAACCAGCCCAGGCCGATCTGGCAGTCGAAATCCAGGGCGTTGCCGGTGTTTTGCTGGGTAAACATGGCGTCGATAGAAGCGCTGCCGAGGATCTGGCTGCCCTTGTAGGTGCCGTTGGCAAACAGCATGCGTACGTAGCGGCTGAGGTCTTTGGGGCTGGTCCACAGGCCACCGGCGGCGAGGTCACGCACTTGGGCGTCGGTGCTGGCCTTGCCGTCCTCGTAACCATGGGCGCGAAAGCTCATTTGTGCACCGGTGCCTACGAAGCTGGACTGGTTCATTCGCAGGGGCGTGAGCAGGCTGCTTTGCAACTGGGCTTCAAAGCTTTTACCGCTGCTGCGCTCGATGGCCGCGCCCACCAGTGAATAACCAAGGTTGGAGTACGCCACCTGGGACCCCGGTAGGCTGCTCAGCCACACACCCGACACGCGCATCGGCATTTGCCCCATGGCGTAGGTGCTGCGCAGGTCGCGCAGGTGCTCGCTGGGCAAGCCGGATTGATGGCTGAGCAAGCGCCGCAAAGTGATCGCTCGATCCGCCTCGGCCTGGTCGCTGTGAAAGCGTGAACGTACGTAGAACTCACGCAGGGTCTGCTGGATCGGTGCATCCAGCGCCAGGTGGTGCTGCTCCACCAGCTGCAGCGCCGCCGTGGCGCTCAGCAGTTTGGAAATGCCACCGGCGCGAAACGCGGTATTGGGCGTGACCGGCACCCCCTGGTCTTTGTCAGCCAGGCCAAAGCCACGGGCCCAGATCAGCTCCTGACCATTGACCAGCGCAATCGACAAACCTGCCACATTGTCCCGAGCCATCTCCCGGGGAATGCGGGTTTGCAAGTAGCGGATGATTGCGCCGTAATCGCCTTTTTGAATCGGCGGCGGGGCAGGCGGTTGCGAGTGGCAACCGATACTGCCCATCAGGCAACCCAAGAGCGGAATACCGCGCAACCTGCGAAACATCAAGAGCACCCGAGCGATGGTTTGGATGCTGGAATGCTAGGGCGGCGGGGGCTTGGAATCTTTGAGTGCTTTGTCGGGAAACTGTCAAAGACTGTTAACAGCCACCTGTAGGAGCGAGCTCGCTCGCGAAAAACGCACAGGCGCCGCGTTTATCCAGAAAACACCCGTTATCGTTGAGGTTTTTTTCGAGCAAGGATCAGGGCATCAACGTGGCGATCAGCGCGCGAATGGTCCCTGGCAGCGCTTCCAGCTCGCGTACCAGGATGCTGCGCTCGCGAATCGCCCAGGGCTCGTCCAGTTTCACCGTCACCAGCTGCATGGTGCGGCTGTGACGCAGGGCGGCGGACTCGGGAATGATGCCGATGCCCACGCCGGCCTCGACCATCCGGCAGATCGCCTCGAAGCTCGAGACCTGGATACGCAGCGACAATTGCTTACCCAGGCGCTCGACGTGTTCGCGCAGGAAACTCAACAGCGTGCTGCCTTCATGCAGGCCGATGTGCTGATACGCCAGGGTCTGCTCAAGGGTCACTGAAGGCAGGTCGGCCAACGGATGCCCGACCGGCACCATCAGCACCAGTTCATCGGTGCTGAAATGCAGTACTTGCAAGCCGGAGGCTTCCACGGGGCCGGCGATGATGCCCATGTCACTGGTGCCATCGAGCACCCCGCGCACGATGTCCCGTGACAGGCGTTCCTGCAGGTCGACGGTGACGCCGGGGCGCTGTGACAGAAAGCCCGCCAGAACCTCCGGCAAAAATTCGGTGACAGCCGTGGTGTTGGCGAAGATACGGATATGTCCGGCCGAATCCACGCCGTATTGCGTGAACTCGCTTTTGAGGTAATCCACCTGGCGCATGATCAACCGCGCATGGTGCAACAGCCGCTCGCCTGCCGGGGTGATCTCCACGCCCCGGCTGTCGCGGTACAACAGGCGCGTGTCGAGCTGGCCTTCCAGGGCCTTGATCCGCGCACTGGCGGCAGCCGGCGACAGGAAGGCGCGCTTGGCGCCCTGGGTAAGGCTGGGGGATTCGGCGATATGGATGAACAGGCGCAGGTCGGCGAGATCGAAGTGCATGCAAAACTCCCGGACAACAGGTTTCCTGTGGGAGCAGGCAAGCCAGCTCCCACATTGGTTCACGGTGTGGCTGTAAGCGTTCAGCATAACCGAACGCTGGTTTATTGAAATGCAAATTCTCAGAACGGGCAGGCCCTTGCATGATCCACGGCAGTCACCCACTGCCTGAGGACCTGCACCCGATGAGCGCTACTGATTGGATCGGCCGAAGTGAGACCGCCCACGACCACCTGAGCCATAACCTGCTCAAGCGTATCGCCGCCACGTTCGGTGAAGCCGTGCCTGCCGATGGCAACGCGGTGCCTGCGTTGTGGCAATGGTGTTTTTTCCAGGACCCGTTGCCCGAATCGGCCCTGGGCAGCGACGGTCACCCGGCACGCGGCGGATTTCTGCCTCCGGCCGATAACCGCAATCGCATGTGGGCCGGTGGGCGCCTTGAGTTTTTGCACCCACTGCGGGCTGGCGAGGCGGCCACGCGCGTATCCACCATCACCCAGGTCGAAGAAAAAACTGGGCGCACCGGTTCACTGTTATTCGTCACCGTGCGCCATGACTACTCCCAGGGCGGTCGCCTGGCCATCCGCGAGGAGCAGGACATCGTCTACCGCGAACCTACGCCACCCAAGGCGGGCAGCGGCGACGCGCTGGCCCAAGGCGAATGGACAGAGGCGGTCGAACCGACGCCGACCTTGCTGTTCCGCTACAGCGCCGTGACGTTCAACGGCCACCGCATTCATTACGACTACCCCTATGTCACGGGCACCGAAGGCTATGCCGGCCTGGTGGTGCATGGCCCGCTGATCGCCACCTTGAGCCTGCGTGCGTTCTGCCGGGCGCACCCCGAAGCGACCCTGCGCCGCTTTGCCTATCGCGGTGTGCGCCCACTGACCGCGCCACAGCCTTTTGAGGTCGGCGGGCGCATCACCGCAACCGGCGTCGCAGAACTCTGGGCTGGCAACACTGAAGGCCTGGCGCAGACCGCCCAGGTGCATTTCGAATAACCCAATAACAACAGGCGGAGAGCCGTTAATGAATGCCCACGACACTGAAGAACTCAACGCCATCCGCGACGGCGTGCGTGCCTTGTGCGCCGAATTCGATGCCGCTTACTGGCGCAAGATCGATGAAGAAAAGGGCTTCCCCGAAGCCTTCGTCAAGGCGCTGACCGACGCCGGTTGGCTGTCGGCAATGATCCCCGAGGAATACGGCGGTTCCGGCCTGGGCCTGGCCGAAGCCTCGGTGATCCTTGAGGAAGTCAACCGCTGCGGCGGCAACTCGGGCACTGTGCATGGCCAGATGTACAACATGTTCACCCTGCTGCGTCACGGCAGCGAGGCGCAAAAACGCTTCTACCTGCCCAAGCTGGCCAGTGGTGAATTGCGCCTGCAGTCGATGGCCGTCACCGAACCCACTACCGGCACCGACACCACCAAGATCAAGACCACGGCGATCAAGCGCGGCGACAAATACGTGGTCAACGGCCAGAAAGTCTGGATCTCGCGGGTGCAGCATTCCGACCTGATGATCCTGCTGGCACGCACCACGCCCTTGGCCCAAGTGCAGAAAAAATCCGAAGGCATGTCGATCTTCCTGGTGGACCTGCGCCAGGCCATCGGCAACGGCCTGACCGTGCAGCCCATTGCCAATATGGTCAACCACGAGACCAACGAGCTGTTTTTCGACAACCTGGAGCTGCCCCTGGACAGCCTGATTGGCGAGGAGGGCAAGGGCTTCAAATACATCCTCGATGGCCTGAATGCCGAGCGCACCCTGATTGCCGCCGAGTGCATCGGTGACGGCCGCTGGTTTATCGAAAAGGCCAGCGCCTATGCCCGCGACCGTGTGGTGTTTGGCCGGCCCATCGGGCAGAACCAGGGCGTGCAGTTCCCGATTGCCGAGGCGCATATCGAGATTGAAGCGGCGGACCTGATGCGCTGGCGTGCCTGTGAGGAATACGACAGCGGCAAAAACGCCGGGGCCAGTGCCAACATGGCCAAGTACCTGGCGGCCAAGGCGTCCTGGGAAGCGGCCAACGCCTGCCTGCAAACCCACGGCGGCTTTGGCTTTGCCTGCGAGTACGACGTGGAGCGCAAATTCCGCGAGACCCGCCTGTACCAAGTGGCACCGATCTCCACCAACCTGATCCTGTCCTACGTGGCCGAGCATTTGCTCGAACTGCCGCGCAGCTTCTGAGGGCGTTGAGCATGCATCATACCCAAGCCCTTTGCCGGTTCCTGGCCGAGCTGACTTACGCGCAGTTGCCCGAGCACGTACTGGCGCGCACCGAAGAGCTTTACCTGGATTGGCTCGCATCCGCCTTGGCCAGCCAGGGCGCGCACCCGATTCCCCTGTTTGAACGCTACGCACAGAAGATGGGCCCGAGCAGCGGCCCGGCCCAGGTGATCGTCAACGGCACCGGCACCAGCGCGTATTTCGCCGCACTGGTCAACGCTGCCTCCTCGCACTTGGTGGAGCAGGATGACTTACACAACAGCTCGGTGCTGCACCCGGCCACCGTGGTGTTTCCCGCCGCATTGGCCGCCGCCCAGGACCTCGGCAAGTCTGGCCGTGAACTGTTGCTGGCCTCGGTGGCCGGCTATGAGGCGGGGATTCGCATCGGTGAGTTCCTGGGGCGTTCCCACTACCGCATCTTCCACACCACGGCCACGGTCGGCACCCTGGCGGCAGCGGTCGCGGTGGGCAAGTTGCTCGACTTCAACGAAGAGCAATTCATCAACCTGCTCGGCAGCGCCGGCACCCAGGCCGCCGGGCTCTGGGAATTTCTGCGCGATGCCGCCGACTCCAAGCAACTGCACACGGCTAAGGCCGCGGCGGACGGCCTTCTGGCGGCTTACCTTACGGCCGATGGGCTGACCGGCGCGCGCAATATTCTTGAAGGGGACCAGGGTTTGGCGGCGGGCATGTCCAGTGATGCGCAGCCGGGCAAATTGTCTGCCGGCCTGGGCAGCCGTTGGGCACTGGTGGAAACCTCGTTCAAGTTCCACGCTTCCTGCCGTCACACCCATCCCGCTGCCGATGCGCTATTGGACTTGATGCAGCGTGAAGGTTTGAGCGCTGCACAGATTTCCCAGGTGCAAACCCACGTGCACCAAGGCGCCATCGACGTACTCGGCCGAGTGACGGTGCCGGCCACCGTGCACCAGGCCAAATTCTCCATGGGCACCGTGCTTGGATTGATCGCTGTGCATGGCCACGCCGGGTTGCCTGAGTTCCATGACCTGGCGTTGAGCGATCCTGCGGTCGCGGCGTTTCGCGACAAGGTCTGCATGAGCCTGGACCCCGAGGTCGACAGCGCCTACCCGCAACGCTGGCTGGGCCGCGTCACCGTCACCACCACCGATGGCCGCACGCTGCACGGTGCCATTGATGAACCCAAGGGCGACCCGGGCAACACCCTGAGCCGCGCCGAGCTGGCGGATAAGTTCCAGCGCCTGGCCCACTTCAGCGGCGCCCGCACCCCGTCCCAGGCCAACCGCCTGATCGAGCAGGTGTGGAACCTGCGCACTACCGCGTCCATGGCCCATTGGCTTGGAGGGAATTGTGATGACTGAACAACGACCGCTGGACGGCATCACCGTCGTCAGCCTGGAACACGCGATTGCCGCGCCATTTTGTACGCGCCAGTTGGCCGACCTTGGTGCCCGGGTCATCAAGGTGGAGCGCCCCGGCACCGGCGACTTCGCCCGTGGCTATGACGAGCGGGTGCGCGGCCTGGCGTCGCATTTCGTCTGGACCAACCGCTCCAAGGAAAGCCTGACCCTGGACCTCAAGCAGGACGAGGCGGGCGCCATTCTCGACGCGTTGTTGGCCGATGCCGATGTGCTGGTGCAAAACCTTGCCCCCGGCG
Source organism: Pseudomonas sp. PA-4-8C (assembly GCF_021606625.1). Taxonomy (NCBI): domain Bacteria; kingdom Pseudomonadati; phylum Pseudomonadota; class Gammaproteobacteria; order Pseudomonadales; family Pseudomonadaceae; genus Pseudomonas; species Pseudomonas sp. PA-4-8C. Next base: position 25,804 of record NZ_WKCD01000021.1, on the reverse strand, counting down.
CGGCGGCGCGCATGGGCTTATCGTTCGAGGCGCTGCACGCGCGCTTTCCACGCCTGATCGTCTACGATATTTCCGGCTACGGCGAAGGCGGGCCCTACGAGAAAAAGAAAGCCTACGACCTGTTGATCCAGAGCGAGGGCGGCTTTCTTTCGGTGACCGGTGGCCCAGGTGAAGAACAGATGGCCAAGGCCGGTTGCTCCATCGCGGACATCTCCGCCGGCATGTACGCCTACAGCGGCATTCTGTCGGCGCTGCTGCTGCGCGGCAAAACCGGCCAGGGCAGCCGTATCGATGTGAGCATGCTCGAAAGCCTGGTGGAGTGGATGGGGTACCCGATGTATTACGCCTTCGACGGCGCGCCGCCGCCACCGCGTGCGGGTGCCGCGCATTCGACGATTTACCCTTACGGGCCGTTTCCCACTGGAGGCGGCGGCACGGTGATGCTCGGCTTGCAGAACGAACGCGAATGGGCGGCGTTCTGCGACAAAGTACTGCTCAGCCCGTCGCTGGCCACGGACGAGCGCTTCAGCGCCAACTTCAAGCGCTCGGCCAACCGCGAGCTGCTGCGCCAGATCATCGTGGAGCGCTTTGCCCCACTGGACGTCGAGGCGGTGATCCAGCGCCTGGAAGACGCGCAGATTGCCAGTGCGCGGGTCAACGACATGCAAGGCGTGTGGGACCACCCGCAACTCAAGGCCCGCGACCGCTGGCGCGAAGTCGACAGCCCAGCGGGGCCGTTGCCGTCGCTGCTGCCACCGGCGCGTAACGCTGCGTTTACCCCGCGCATGGACGGCGTGCCAGCGCTGGGGCAACACAGCCAAGGCATCCTCGACCAGCTGGGTTATTCCGTTGAGGCCATTAACAGCCTGCGCGAGCGCGGCGTTATCTAATCAGGAATCAAGTGATGCCAAAGCCATTAGTACGTTCTGCGCTGTTTGTGCCGGGCAGCCGCCCGGAGCGGTTTGCCAAGGCCCTGGCCAGCGGCGCCGACGCGGTGATTGTGGATTTTGAAGACGCGGTGGAAGAACCGCTCAAGCGTCAGGCTCGGGATAATCTGGGCGCGTTCCTGCATGCGCATGCCGAAGCCCAGGTGTGGGTACGCATCAACGCGCCCCAGCATGCCGAGCATTTTGCCGATGTCGCCTTCTGCAAGTCCCATGCAAATGTGGCGGGGGTGTTGCTGCCCAAGGTCGAAAGCGCGGCCCAGGTGGCGGTGGTGGCCGCGACCGGCAAACGTATCTGGCCGATTATTGAAAGCGCACGGGGTTTGCTGGCACTGGCGCAGATTGCCCAGGCGCCCCAGGTAGAGCGCCTGTCGTTCGGCGGTTTGGACCTGGCGCTGGACCTCAACCTGAGCAGTCACTCCCACGCCGCCGAACTGGCCCTTGACCAGGCGCGCCTGGCGCTGATCGTGCATTCGCGCGCGGCGGGCCTGGCGGCGCCGCTGGACGGCGTGCACCCGGCCATCGACGACCCCGAAGGCCTGCACCGCTCGATCCGGCACGCTTATGAGATGGGCTTTGCCGGGGCATTGTGCATTCATCCCAAGCAAGTCGCGGTGATCCATGCCGCGCTGGCGCCGAGCGCCGAAGAGCTGGCCTGGGCCAGGCGCGTGGTGGAGGCGGGTGCCCATGGGGCAGGGGCTTATCAGATTGACGGGCAGATGGTGGATGCGCCGGTACTGCTGCGCGCGCAGCGGCTGCTGGCCGCGCAACTGTAACTGACAAAACCGGGAGCAAAATGTGGGAGCTGGCTTGCCTGCGATAGCGGTAGAACAGTCAATGTTTGTGTTGCCTGACACACCGCTATCGCAGGCAAGCCAGCTCTCACACTGGACGCGTTCGGCCAGGCCGAACGCAGGTATCTAAAATTCGAAATTCACGACACGCGTTACATCAGGCACCTTGCCTTACAACACAACAATAAGAAGGTGATTCCCATGCTCAAGCTTTCCCGGGCGCTGCTGTGCGCCGCCACCTTGTTTACCGCAGGCCTGGCCCAGGCGGCAGACCCGATTGTGATCAAGTTCGCCCACGTGGTGGCCGAAAACACTCCTAAAGGCCAGGGCGCGCTGCTGTTCAAAAAACTGGCTGAAGAGCGCCTGCCCGGCAAGGTCAAGGTTGAGGTGTACCCGAACTCGTCGCTGTTTGGCGATGGCAAGGAAATGGAAGCGTTATTGCTGGGCGACGTGCAAATGCTCGCGCCGTCCCTGGCCAAGTTCGAGCACTACACCAAACAAGTGCAGATCTACGACCTGCCGTTCCTGTTCAACGACCTGGCCGCCGTCGACCGTTTCCAGGCCGCTGAGGGCAAGCTACTGCTGACCTCGATGCAGGATAAGAACATCCTTGGCCTGGCCTATTGGCACAACGGCCTCAAGCAACTCTCTGCCAACAAGGCCCTGCATGAACCCAAGGACGCCCGTGGCCTGAAGTTCCGCGTGCAGGCTTCCAGTGTGCTCGAAGAACAGTTCAAGGCGATCCGCGCCAACCCGCGCAAGATGAGCTTTGCCGAGGTCTACCAGGGCCTGCAGACCGGCACCGTGAATGGCACCGAGAACACCTGGTCCAACTATGAAAGCCAGAAGGTCAACGAAGTGCAGAAGTACTTCACCGAGTCCAACCATGGTCTGATCGACTACATGGTGATCACCAACGCGAAATTTTGGAACGGCCTGGCGCCGGATGTGCGCAGCACCCTGGAGCAGATCATGGCCGAGGTCACCGTGGAGGTGAACAAGCAGGCTGAAGCACTGAACCAGTCGGCCAAGCAGAAGATCATCGACGCCAAGACCAGCGAAATCATCGAGCTGACCCCCGCGCAACGTGCGCTGTGGCGCGAAGCCATGCGCCCGGTGTGGCAGAAGTTCGAGGGCGAGATTGGGGCTGACCTGATCAAGGCGGCGGACCAGTCCAACCAGTAATCCCCTGTGGGAGCGGGCTTGCCCGCGACTGATCGTTCCCACGCTCCGCGTGGTAATGCATCCCGTGACGCTCCGCGTCGCCTTACGCACGGCGTGATACAGGACGTGGAACGTCCGGGGCGGCATTACCACGCGGAGCGTGGGAACGATCTAGCAGGTTGACCTGGCTTTTACCTATCTCTGCCTCGCGAGGTTTTGCCATGCAAACGCTAAGGCGCGTCTGGGAGCACCTGGAGGAAGGCTTCATTGCTTTCCTGCTGGCCGCCATGACCCTGGTGACATTCGTCTACGTCATGCTCAACAACGTCTACACCCTGTTCTTTGCCCTGGCCGACAAATGGGCCTGGAGCGGCCCCTTCTTCAATGCCCTGGGCGACGGCACCATGACCTTGGCCCAAGAGATGACCTGGAGCGTGGCGCTGACCAAGGCCATGTTCGGCTGGTTGATTTTCTTCGGCATTTCTTACGGCGTGCGCACCGCTGGCCACCTGGGCGTGGATGCGCTGGTGCGGCTGACCCGGCGCCCGGTGCAACGCCTGCTCGGCATGCTCGCCTGCCTGTGCTGCCTGGCCTATGCCGGGCTGTTCATGGTGGCCAGCTACAAGTGGGTGAGTGCGGTAATGACCGCGCATATCGGCGCCGAAGACCTCGACCAGTTCGGCATCGATGTCGGCGACATCGTGGTGATCGTGCCCATTGGCTTTGCCTTGGTCTTGATCCGCTACCTGGAAATTTTCTACCGCATCTTTACCCACCGCCAGGTGGGGTTGGGGTTGGCCGACGAGGCCGGTGAGGCCAGCAAGTTGGCCGGCAGCCATGAGGAGCGTCACTGATGGCCGTGCTCTGTCTGTTTCTGCTGTTGTTCGTGTTCATGTTCCTGGGCGTGCCGATTGCGATTGCCCTGGGGCTGTCCGGTGCGGTGTCGATCCTGATGTTCAGCCAGGACTCGGTGAGCTCCCTGGCGATCAAGTTGTTTGAAACCAGCGACGCCTACACCTTCCTGGCGATTCCCTTTTTCCTGTTATCCGGCGCCTTCATGACCACCGGCGGCGTGGCCCAGCGGCTGATCGACTTTGCCAACGCCTGTGTCGGGCATATCCGCGGTGGCCTGGCGATTGCGGCGGTGCTGGCGTGCATGCTGTTTGCGGCGCTGTCCGGCTCATCACCGGCCACGGTGGCGGCGGTGGGCTCGATTGCCGTGGCGGGCATGGTGCGTTCCGGTTACCCGAAGGAGTTTGGGGCGGGCATCATCTGCAATGCCGGGACCTTGGGCATTCTGATTCCGCCGTCGATCGTGATGGTGGTGTATTCGGCGGCGACCGAAACCTCAGTAGGCAAATTGTTCATGGCCGGGGTGATTCCGGGTTTGCTGCTGGGCCTGATGTTGATGGTCGCGATCTACATCGTCGCCCGCATCAAGAAGCTGCCAGCGCAACCCCGGGCGACATTCCGTGAGTGGCTGAGCTGCGCACGCCGGGCGTTCTGGGGCCTGTTGCTGCTGGTGATCATCCTTGGGGGCATTTACAGCGGCATGTTCACCCCGACCGAGGCGGCGGCGGTGGCGGCGGTGTATTCGGCGTTTGTCGCGCTGTTCGTCTACAAGGACATGAAGCTGCGTGACTGCCCCAAAGTGCTGCTGGAGTCTGGGCGGTTGTCGATCATGCTGATGTTCATCATCGCCAACGCCATGTTGTTTGCCCACGTGCTGACCACCGAGCAGATCCCGCAGGAAATCACCGCCTGGGTGATCTCCGAAGGGCTGACGCCGATTGGCTTTTTGATCATGGTCAACGTGGTGTTGCTGATTGCCGGCAGCTTTATGGAGCCTTCGGCCATTGTGCTGATCCTGGCGCCGATCTTTTTCCCGATTGCGATGAAGCTGGGCATTGATCCGATTCACCTGGGCATCGTGATGGTGGTGAACATGGAAATCGGCCTGGTGCATCCGCCGGTGGGGCTGAACCTGTTCGTGACTTCGGCGGTGACGGGGCTGACCCTGGGGCAGACCATCCGCGCGGCGATGCCGTGGCTGATGATCCTGTTGGTGTTCCTGATCATGGTCACCTACCTGCCGTTCATTTCCCTCGCGCTGCCGCAGTGGCTGGGGATGTGAGGCCGCTAGGCGGTGGGAGAGGGCAGCCCTCCCACCGCTGAGGGGCGTTAGACCTTGAACTGACGCAAAAGCCCATCAAGCTGCTCGCTCAAGCCACGCAACTGTGCACTCGCCACGCTGGATTGCTCCGCCGCCAGCGCGGTGCTGTGGGACAGCCCGGCCGCTTGGGTGACGTTCTGGTTGATGTCTTCCACCACGTGGGCCTGTTGCAGGGTGGCGCTGGCAATCGAGGCGTTCAGGCCGTTGAGGTTGTGCAGCGCCTGGCCGATGGCGGTGAGGCTCGCGCCCGCCTGGCCGGCTTGTTCGATGGTCAGTTGCGAGGCGCTGTGGCTGTCGCTGATCACCTTGACCGCCGCTTCCGAGTGGCCTTGCAGGCGCTCGATCATCACCTGGATCTCGGCGGTGGATTTCTGCGTGCGCTGGGCCAGCAGGCGCACCTCATCGGCGACCACCGCGAACCCACGGCCTTGCTCCCCGGCACGTGCGGCTTCGATGGCGGCGTTGAGGGCGAGCAGGTTGGTCTGGTCGGCGATGGAGCGGATCACCTCCAGTACCCCGCCGATCTGCGTGCTTTCGCTGGAGAGCGTGCGGATCACCTCCACGGCCTGACTGATGGTGGTGGAGAGCTGGTCGATCTGCTGCAAGCTGCCGTCGATATTGACCTGTCCCTGTTGGGCCTGGGCCTGGGCATCGCGCATTTCGCTGGCAGCGTGCTCGGCATTTTTTGCCACGTCCTGCACACCGTAGGTGACTTCGTTGATGGCGGTGGCCACCAGTTCCATCTGCTGCGATTGCTGCTGGCTGCGGTCATGGGCCTGGCTGGCGTTGTGGCCCAGTTCGGTGGACGACTGGCCCAGGGCGTTCGCGCACACCTGCAACTGGCCGACCACCTGGCGCAGCTTAGCGATGAAGCTATTGAAGTGCTGGGCCAGTTGCGTCAATTCGTCACGGCCGTGGGTGTCGAGGCTGTGGGTCAGGTCGCTTTCGCCGCTGGCGATATTGCCCATGGCATTCACCGCCGCCTGCAACGGCTGCACGATGCTGCGGGCAATCAGCACCACCAGCACGGCCATCATCAGCGCAATACCCAGGCCAATGGCCGAGGCTTTCCACACCTGGCCCCTGAATTCGGCCTGCACATCGTCCACGTAGACGCCGGAGCCGATGATCCAGCCCCAGGGTTCGAACAGTTGGATGTACGAGGTTTTCTCTACCGGCGCTTCGGCGCCAGGCTTCGGCCAGCGGTAGTTGACGATGCCGGCACCCTTGGCCTTGGCCAGGCTCACGAATTCGTTGAACACGGCGAAACCGTCCGGGTCGCGAATCGCCGAGAGGTTCTGGCCGTCGAGCTTGGGGTTGGCCGCGTGCATGATCATCACGGGGGTGAGGTCGTTGATCCAGAAGTAGTCGTCGTGGTCATAACGCAGGCCGCGCACCGCGCTCAAGGCCTGTTGTTGCGCGGCGTCGCGGGTCAGTACGCCGGTTTTTTCCAGGTTCTGGTAATAGCTGAGTACGCCACTGGCGGTCTGTACCACGTGCTGTGTCTGCTGGCGCTTGGCCTGGTAGAGGTCGCCGTGGATCTGGTTGAGCATCAACAGCCCCAAGGCCAGCAGCATCAACACGGCGACTATCAGGATCAGCCAAAGGCGGCGGCTGATCGACATGCTGCGCAAACTGTTCATCGTCCTGTCACTCCCTGCTCTTTATAATTGTGGTGCTGCTTCGAGATTTCCGGCGTGTCTGATAGGCTTTCGGCCCGGAATCGAAAAACCTGAGTACTGCCTGATTTTTCACGGAATTTTTGCAGACCGGCGTTGAGAATCAACCGCGGGCGCTTGTGCGCGCTCGTCGTCAGTGAACTTAAAAAAGACTAAGAGGCATGCCCCGTGCATGACCTTTGGAGACAGCATGGATTTTTGGACCGCCATACAGGCATTGATTCTCGGCATCGTCGAGGGGCTTACGGAGTTCTTGCCGATCTCCAGCACCGGCCACCAGATCATCGTCGCCGACCTGATCAATTTTGGTGGCGAGCGTTTCGAAGCCTTCAACATCATCATCCAGCTGGGCGCGATCCTGGCGGTGGTCTGGGAGTTTCGACGCAAGATATTTGACGTGGTCATCGGCCTGCCGACCCAGCCCAAAGCCCGTCGCTTCACCGTCAACCTGATCATTGCCGTATTGCCGGCAGTGGTACTTGGGGTGATCTTCGCCGACCTGATCAAGCATTACCTGTTCAACCCGATCACGGTAGCGACAGCGCTGGTGGTGGGCGGCGTGATCATGTTGTGGGCTGAACGCCGCCAGCATGCGGTGCGGGCTGAAACCGTCGATGACATCACCTGGAAAGACGCCCTGAAAGTCGGCCTGGCCCAGTGCCTGGCCATGATCCCCGGCACCTCGCGTTCCGGTGCGACGATCATCGGCGGCCTGTTGTTTGGCCTGTCGCGCAAGACGGCTACCGAGTTCTCGTTCTTCCTGGCGATGCCAACCATGGTCGGTGCGGCGGTGTACTCGGGCTATAAATACCGTGACCTGTTCCAGCCCGCGGACCTGCCGGTGTTCGCCATTGGCTTTGTCACCTCGTTCATCTTCGCGATGATTGCGGTCAAGGCCCTGCTTAAGTTCATCGCCAGCCACAGCTACGCGGCGTTTGCCTGGTACCGTATTGCCTTCGGCCTGGTGATCCTGGCGACCTGGCAGTTCGGCTGGATCGACTGGACTGCGGTCAAGCCATGAGTATCCAGCACCCACGCCTGAAGGCGCTGATCTTTGTACTGCTGTGTGCCGCGCCGCTGCTGGGCTCGGCGTTGCTGTGGTATCGGGGCGAAACAGTGATTCCGTTGATGGCCTACGGCGTGGTCAGCGTGGTGGCGTTCTTCCTGTACTGGAGCGACAAGCGCAAGGCGCAGACCGAAGGCTGGCGCACCCCGGAAAACATCCTGCATGCGGTGGAGCTAGCGGGAGGTTGGCCGGGGGCGTTGATCGCCCAGCAGGTGTTCCGGCACAAGACGCGCAAGGTGTCTTACCAGGTGCTGTTCTGGGTGATTGTGCTGTTGCACCAGGTGTTCTGGCTGGACCAGTTGTTTCTTGGCGGCACCTTGCTGTCAATCCTCTAGCCGCAAGCCAATCTGCGTGCGCTTGGGCAGTTTACTGACCACCAACTGGTGGGAGCGCTGCAACAAGCCACGCAGTTCCTCTGCGCCCAAAGGGTAGGGCGTGTTCATGATGACCCACTGCGCCCTCGCCAGGTAAGGCGCCGGGTGAATGCCCGGCCGGTCGACGTGGCCCAGGAACAGCTCCTTGTCGACCTTGAAGGCCAGCGACTCACCGCGCAGGTTCTGCAAGGCGAACATCTTGTTGCCGGCAATCGAAAACACCCGCACGCCGCCCCACTTATAGTCTTCCCGTGCGCCTGGCAGGCTCAGGCAGAAACGCGCGACTTGTTCTTCTGTCATGCTCATAACAGCCGATCTCCACAGCCTTTGAAGCCTTCTTCCAGATAGTCGATCCAGGCCCGGATGGCCGGCAGCACGCCGCGCCGGTGCGGGTACACCGCCTGCAGCCAGCCGCCCGGCAATGACCATTGCGGCAGCAGTTGCACCAGCCGGCCGCTGGCCAGTTCTTCTTCGCAGTACATCATCGGCAGTATCGTAAAGCCCACGCCCATGATGGCGCTGGCCTTGCGCACGATAAAGTCCTCGATGCCCAGGCGCGCTTCCATCACCAGTTCATGGGTATTGCCCTGGGGATCGATGATGCGTTGATGCACCATTCGGTCGGCCTCAAGTGCGCCGAGTATGGGCAACTGTTTGAGGTCTTCCAGGGTTTCGACCTGCCGATCACGCATGAACGCGGGGCTGGCCACCAGCACGGTGTGCGCCTGGCGCAGGCGCTTGGTGACCAGCAACGGGTCTTCATCGCCTTGTTCGCGAACGCGCAGTGCCACATCAATGCCTTCGGCCACCAGGTCGACGCGGCGGTTCACCAGGGTCATGTCCAACTGCACCAGCGGGTGAGCGGCCAGAAAACCTGCCACCAACTCCGGCAGGATGTGTTGGGCCAGGCCCACCGGGCAACTGACCCGCAGCCGCCCACGCGGCTCGCTGGACATGCTGGCCACGGCCTCGTCGGCCATTTCCGCTTCCAGCAGCATGGCCTGGCAATGGCGCAAGTAGCGCTCACCCACGGCGGTGAGGGTCAGTTGCCGGGTGGTGCGTTGCAGCAGGCGTGCGCCCAGGCGGTCTTCCAGCTCGGCAATGCGCCGTGACAACCTGGATTTTGGAATCCCGAGCAGCCGGCCAGCCGCAGCAAAACCGCCGGCTTCGACGACTTTAGCGAAATAGTAGAGGTCGTTGAGGTCTTGCATGGTGGGCCTATTGTCCTGTCAGTGGGACAAACTATCGCATTTCAGATGGCTTATCGACCATTGGTTTCATGCGTAGCATCACCACCATCTGATCGCCACTGTCGATCCCACCTCGGAGATCCATCATGAAACTCTTGCACATCGATTCCAGCATCCTCGGCGACAACTCTGCCTCCCGTCAGCTCAGCGCCGGTGTGGTCAAGGCGTGGCAGGCCGCTCAGCCGGGCGTGGAAGTGACTTACCGCGACCTCGCCAGCGAAGGCATCAACCATTTCTCCGGCGCTACCCTGGGCGCCTTGGGCACTGCCGCTGAACTGCGCGATGCGGCGCAAAAGCACGAGGCTGAACTGAGTGCATCGTCGCTGGCTGAGTTTCTCGCCGCCGATGCTGTGGTGGTGGGTGCGCCGATGTACAACTTCACCATCCCAACCCAATTGAAAGCCTGGATCGACCGCATCGCGGTGGCCGGCCAGACGTTCCGCTACTCCGAAGCCGGCCCTGAAGGCCTGTGCGGCAACAAGAAGGTCATTATTGTCTCCACCGCTGGCGGCCTGCATGCCGACCAAGCTTCGGGCGCTGCCCATGAAGGCTACTTGAAGCTGCTGTTCGGTTTCCTCGGCATCACCGACATCGAGATCGTCCGCGCCGAAGGCCTGGCCTACGGTGATGAAGTGCGCAGCAAAGCCATGAGCGACGCCAACGTGCGCATCAACGAGCAACTGTTCGCCGCTGCGTAAGGCTTATGTAAATTTGCCCTGTCCTCGGTTTCATTCTGAAACCGAGCGCCTAAACTCTGTATTCTGATCGCCTGAACGCGAGCGGAGTACGGAGTTTTTTCGTTGTGGCCCGGGTTATGCAAACATCCATTCGATACCCTGGACTTTTTATTCGACAGGCCGGTTCTTGTGCAGCAAAGGTGGACATCCCCATGATGCGTCTTTGTGCTGTTTTGGTTCTTTCGCTGTTGGGCGGCCTGCTTTCAGTGCACGCCGCGCCGGCACCGCGCCCCCATTGGAGTGTGGGGTTTCATCGCATGAGTTTTCTCGACCCGCTGGATGCGCAGCCGATGAAAGCCATCGCGTTCTACCCCTCCACCGATGCCGAGCGCACCACCGCGCTGGGCGCCTACCATGTGGCGGCCAGCGAAGATGCCAAGGTGGCGATCGGGCGATTCCCGATGCTGATGTTGTCCCACGGCAATACCGGCACGCCGCTGGCCCTGCATGACCTGGCCACCGCCTTGGCGCGCAAGGGGTTTGTGGTGGTGGCGGTGCTGCATCCCGGTGACAACTACAAGGACCACAGCCGCCTGGGCACCGTGAGCAATTTGTACGGTCGGCCGATCCAGATTTCCCAGGCGATCACCGCCGCCTTGGCCGAGCCGATGCTGTCGCCCTTTGTGGATATTGATCAGATCGGCGTCATCGGCTATTCAGCCGGTGGCGAGACGGCATTGATCCTGGCCGGCGCCAAGCCTGATTTCGAACGTCTGCGCCGCTACTGCCAAGAGCGCCCCGAAGACCGCGACGCGTGCACCACCAAGGGCGAGCTGGTGGTCGACCGCGACGATTTGCAACCCCAGGCCGATCCGCGCATCCATGCCTTGATGCTGATGGCGCCGCTGAGCTTGATGTTTGGCCGCCACACCCTGGCGGACGTGCATGTGCCGGTGCTGCTCTACAGTGGCGATGGCGACCAGTTGGTGGCCGTGGACAAGAACGCCGCCGCCCTGGCGCGCAAGTTGCCGCAGCCCCCGGATTTCAAACTGTTGGCCGGGGCCGGGCACTTCGTGTTCATGGCCCCGTGTGACAGCGATCAACTGGCGAGCATGCCCGCCATTTGCACGGATGCCGATGGGGTTGATCGAGAAGGCATCCACCGCGATCTGGTCTCCGAGGCCGGGCGTTTTTTCAGCCATACCCTGGGCGAGGCCACCCGCGCCGGCTTGCAGACCGCTGATCAGTAGGCGCGACGCCTGAGCAATACGGTCAGGCCGAGCGCGCTGACCGACAGCAACGCCGCGCAGAAGAAGATCCAGCCATAGCCGAGGTTCAGCGCCACGGCGCCCATCAACGGCCCGGCAATCGCCAGGGCCAGGTCAAAAAATACCGCATAGGCACTCAGCCCGGCGCCGCGGCTGCTGTCCGGCACTTGCTTGATGGCTTCCACGCCGAGCGCCGGGTAAACCAGTGACAAGCCAAAGCCGGTCAACCCTGCGCCGATCAAGGCCACGCCGGTAGACGGCGCCAGCCACAACAGCGTCAGGCCCAGGGTTTCGATGAGCATGCAGGCGATGGCGGCGGTGAATCCACCAAACCGGCTGATGGCCGAAATAAACACCAGGCGCGACAGGATAAAACACACGCCAAATACCGTCAGGCAATATGCCGCACCGGTCCAGCCACGATTGAGGTAATACAGGGTGATGAAGGTCGTCAACGTGCCGTAGCCAATCGAGGCCAGGCACAGGCTGGTGCCAAACGGCGCGATACGCCCGAACACCGCCCAGAATGGCAGCCGCTCGCCACGTACCACTGGCACCGACGGTTTATTGCGGATCAGCACCAGGCCCAACGCCGCCAACACCGCCAGGGCAATACCCAGGCTGGTGTAGCCGTAGTCAGCCACCATCACCACGCCTAACGGCGCACCAATGGCAATGGCGCCATAGGAGGCGATGCCATTCCAGGAGATCGAGCGAGCGGTGTGCTCAGCGCCCACTGCGCCCATGCACCAACTGATGGTCCCCACGCCAATCAGGCCCTGGGCCACACCCAGCAACAGGCGACCGGTGATCAGAATGCCCAGGCTCAAGCTCGGCAGGCTGTCCAGCAGCGTGGCGATAAAGGTCAGTACGCCGCTGATCAGAATGCCGGCCAGGCCCAGCACGATCGCGCGCTTGGTACCGACGTTATCCGACATCCGCCCAGCCATCGGGCGGCTGAGCAGCGTGGCCAGGTACTGCGAGCCGATTGTCACCCCGGCCACCACGGCGCTGAAGCCCAGTTGCTCATGCACATAGCCTGGAATCACCGCAATCGGCAGGCCGATGCAGATAAAGGCAATGAAGGTATAGAAGACGATGGAAACGATCTGCAGGGTGATCGACAGGGAGGAGGGGGCGGCAGGCATGAATACTCAATCGCTGGCGGGCGGTAAAGCATCATGGCATATCCCGCCTCCCTGTAGGAGCGAGGGACGCCTACCGTCGATCCCTGTGGGAGCGGGCTTGCCTGCGAAGGCGGTGTGTCAGTCACTGAATCTTTAACTGAACCACCGCTTTCGCAGGCAAGCCAGCTCCCACACTGGTTATGCATGGCCCACAGAATCAGCGCCCGGCACAGTGCTGATGCAAAAAAGCCCCGTCACAGGGGCAGGGCTTTTGCTTGCAGCTAAGTGCTGCTCTTAGAACACCACACCCTGGCTGCGCAGGTAGTCGTCATAGGTGCCGCTGAAGTCGATCACGCCGCTAGGGCTCAACTCGATAATGCGGGTGGCCAGGGACGATACGAACTCACGGTCGTGGCTGACGAAGATCAGCGTGCCCGGGTAGTTCTCCAGCGCCAGGTTCAGCGCTTCGATGGATTCCATGTCCAAGTGGTTGGTCGGTTCGTCCATGATCAGCACGTTGGGCTTTTGCAGGATCAGCTTGCCGAACAGCATGCGCCCTTGTTCACCACCGGAGATTACTTTGACCGACTTCTGGATCTCGTCGTTGGAGAACAACATACGGCCCAGGGTGCCACGAATCATTTGCTCGCCTTGGGTCCATTGGCCCATCCAGTCGAACAGGCTCACGTCGTCTTCGAAGTCGTGGGCGTGGTCCTGGGCGTAGTAGCCCAGCTCGGCGGCGTCGGTCCACTTGATGCTGCCGGCGTCCGGGGTCAGTTCGTTGACCAGGGTGCGCAGCAGGGTGGTTTTGCCGATACCGTTCGGGCCGATGATCGCCACGCGCTCGCCCGCTTCAACCTGGAAGCTGAAGTCCTTGAACAGCGGTTTGCCGTCGAAACCCTTGGCCATCTTCTCGACCATGACCGCCTGACGGTGCAGCTTTTTGTTCTGCTCGAAACGGATGAACGGGCTCACACGGCTCGATGGCTTGACTTCGGCCAGCTGGATCTTGTCGATCGCCTTGGCGCGGGAGGTGGCCTGTTTGGCTTTGGAGGCGTTGGCCGAGAAGCGGCTGACGAAGGATTGCAGTTCGGAGATCTGCGCTTTCTTCTTGGCGTTGTCCGACAGCAGTTGCTCGCGGGACTGGGTCGCCACGGTCATGTACTCGTCGTAGTTGCCCGGGAACAGGCGCAGCTCGCCGTAATCCAGGTCAGCCATGTGGGTGCACACGCTGTTCAGGAAGTGACGGTCGTGAGAGATGATGATCATCAGGCTGGAGCGCTGGGTCAGGATGTTTTCCAGCCAGCGGATGGTGTTGATGTCCAAGTGGTTGGTCGGTTCGTCGAGCAACAGCACTTCCGGGTCGGAGAACAGCGCCTGGGCCAGCAATACGCGCAGCTTCCAGCCTGGGGACACTTCGCTCATCGGGCCGAAATGCTGTTCCAGGGGAATACCCAGGCCCAGCAGCAGCTCACCGGCGCGGGATTCGGCGGTGTAGCCGTCCATCTCGGCGAACTCGGTTTCCAGCTCGGCCACGGCCATGCCGTCTTCTTCGCTCATTTCCGGCAGCGAGTAGATGCGATCGCGCTCGGCCTTGACCTTCCACAGCTCCTCGTGGCCCATGATCACGGTGTCGAGCACGGTGAATTCTTCGTAGGCGAACTGGTCCTGGCGCAGTTTACCCAGGCGCACATTCGGCTCGAGCATGACCTGCCCGCCGGACGGGTCGAGGTCGCCACCGAGGATTTTCATGAAGGTCGACTTGCCGCAACCGTTGGCACCGATCAAACCATAGCGGTTGCCGGCGCCGAACTTGACCGAGACGTTCTCGAAGAGCGGCTTGGCGCCGAACTGCATGGTGATGTTAGCTGTGGAGATCAATTACTTTACCTATCAATGGGTTGCGAGCGTGACGGCAGGTGCCTTCAGGCATGCGTCAACAGCGACGTCAAGGCGCGAAACCCGGTCGCTGAACACAAAATTTTGGATGTGTGTTGGAATTTGGCGCGCATTGTCGCATATGTCAGGCGACAGTTGTATGGCGAGCGAAGGATGGTTTTGCCAAGGTCTCCGGCAGGGCCAGCCACAACAGCATCAAGGCAACGGCTGCAACCGCCGCCAACGTCAGGAACGCCGCGTTGTAGCCAGCCTGCTGCACCACGAAACCGGCCAGGCTGCTACTGAGCGCCGCGCCGAGGCCAAATACGGTGGAGAGGGCGCCCAGGCTGACGTTGAAGCGCCCGGTGCCTTGGGTCAGGTCCTTGACGATCACCGGGAACAGGGCGCCGAAAATGCCGGCGCCGATACCGTCGAGCATCTGCACGGCCACCAGCCAGTAGGGGTCGCTGGACAAGGTATAGAGCACGCCACGCAGCGGCAGTATCAGGAAACCTACAAGCAACAGCGGCTTGCGCCCCCAGATATCGGCTTTGAGCCCGACCAGCCAGGCCATTGGCACCATCACCAACTGTGCGGCGACAATGCAGGCTGAAGTCAGCGGGGTGGCCATCTGCAAATTGATCTGCGCCAGTTTCTGGCTGACCAGCGGCAGCATTGCGGCATTGGCCAGGTGAAACAGCGCGCAGCAGATGGCGAACAGTAGCAGCGGTTGGTTGGCCAGCAATGCTTTCAGGCCCGAGGGCTGTTCATGGTCGGTGTGATGGGCTGGATCGAAACCACGGGCGACCTCATGGTCAATCGCCCTGGCCGGCACGCAACTGACCGCAATGACACTGGCGAGCGCCATAAAGGCCATCAGGTAGAACACCACCACCGGCCCGAACAGGTACGCCAACCCGCCGGCCAGCAACGCGGCCACGGCATTGCCGGCGTGGTTGAAGGTCTCGTTGCGCCCGGTACGCCGGGTAAAGGCGCGCGGCCCGGTGATCCCCAGCGAAATGGCGGAAATTGCCGGGGCAAATACCGAGGCGGCTACAGCACTGGCGGCCTGGGTCAACGCCACCCAACCAAATGAACTGACAAAGGGCAGCATCAGGCAACTGCCCGTCACCAACAGCGCGGCAAGGGCTACCACCGCACGTTTGCTGCGAGTGCGGTCGATCAGCGCACCTGCGGGGCCTTGGGTCAACAAGGCAGCGATGCCGGCCAGGGTCATGACCACGCCAATGCTGGCCGGCTCCCATTGATGCACGGCCAGCAGGTAAATCGCCAGGTACGGTCCGAGACCGTCGCGCACATCGGCGAGAAAGAAGTTCAGGCTGTCCAGGGATAAAGCGATGCGCAGGTCTGAATGACGGGCCACGATGCGACCTTCAAGAGCGGCGTTCAGGGGCTGAACGCGCGTTGGGTTAGTGACCTGTGGGCTGAGTGATAAGTTTCGCGGTCGGGGAGGCTTTTCTCCTGCGTGCATTTAACTTACTTTCCAAAGCCCACTGTAATGAGTTTCTGGAGAAGCAATGGACATGCCCTCAGCGCAAGAGGCGATCGCCAGCAACAAAAATGCCTGGGATGAATCTGCCGGGTTGCACAAAGATACTCCGACCTGGACGGCACTGCTGGCCTCGGTCGCCGAGCCTGATTTTTCCTGCCTTGACCCGACCATCACCACCTTGCTGCAAGAGGTGGGTGTAATGGGCAAGGATGTGGTGCAATTGTGTTGCAACAACGGACGCGAAAGCCTATCGCTGTATGGCTTGGGCGCCCGTTCGGTGGTGGGGGTTGATCAATCCCGGGCGTTTCTTGAACAGGCACGGGAATTGGCCGAGGTCTCGCCGCATAGCCCTGAGTTCATTGAGACCGATATCCACCATTTGCCCGAGCGTTTGCAGGCACGCTTCGATATTGCCCTGGTGACCATTGGCGTGCTGGGTTGGATGCCGGATGTGGCGCTGTTCATGCGCCAGGTTGCCAGTGTGCTGAAGCCCGGCGGCACGCTGGTCATGTACGAAACCCATCCCTTTCTCGAGGTGTTTGACCCCTGTGGGGCCAACCCGATGCTGCCTGCCAGTTCTTACTTTCAGCGTGAACCCGTTGTGCTGCAGGAGGCAATTGTCTATGAAGGGAAGGATGAGCGGCCCGGGCCGACCTCCTACTGGTACGTACATACCCTGGGCAGCGTGGTCAGCGGGGCTATCGCAGCGCAGTTGCGGATCGCTCATTTGCAGGAGTACCCGCATTGCAACCGGGAAGAACTTTACGAACAGTATGAGCATCAGGTCGCGCAAATGCCCCTGTGCTTTACCCTGACAGCGATCAAGCGTGATGGCTGATCAAGGTTTGCGCAGGCAAAAAAAGGCCCGCGAGGAGAGGGCGGGCCAAGTGATTCACTGGAGTAGGTAGGCTTCACCCTATAGGTGGAAAAGTGAAGGCCTTGTGAAAATGCCGTGATCAAATCGGATAATCACGTCTTATGTGTCCACCTGTGGCGAGGGAGCTTGCTCCCGTAACGGCCTGCCAGCCACCGCCTATCTGCCTGACGCCCCTCGTTCCAACATGTGGGAGCTGGCTTGCCTGCGATAGCGGTGTATCAGTGACAGATTAGTTGACTGACCCACCGCTATCGCAGGCAAGCCAGCTCCCACATTTGATCAAGAGCGCCGTACGAAGGTGCGCATGGTTTGCCCCGGGCCGGTGCTGAACACGGTGGGCCTGGGCATGCCTTCATCCGCTGCGATGAATACGAAATCATCGCCGTCGAGCCGGTAACTGGCGGGGAGCTGCTTGCCTGCGTCATCACCTATGTCGTCCGTCCAGGTAATGCTTTTGGGCGTGGTACTGGCGTCCAGTACGAAGCGTCCTGCCAATAATACTTCGCCACCGACCGTGGTCACTTCGAAGCGATCCCCTGCAATTGTCGTTATCGCTCCCGGCGCGCTGTGGGCATCCACGGGGTTGAGCACGCCACTGTCTTCAAGGGCGGTTTGTTCCCAAGTGCCTTGCAGTGCGTGAAAGTCCGAGGCTGAAAGCGGTGACATGCAAACTCCTTATTGCTGTTCAAAAAAATGTTCAATTGTAGTGAGGCTGACACTGTTCCACCTGTAGGCGAAATTTTTTTCTTTATAAGACAGGTATTTGACAGCTTTTTCATGTTGTATTGACTACGCTTGCAACCAGATCAGTCTGACATGGCTGTGTCATTTGGCTTACTCACCGAAATGAAACCGAAATAATCCCTAAGTTTGTGGGATATTTCAGGGGACTGAGTGGTCACATCGCCATTGGTCTGCCGTATCCAGGGCGTTGTCCCTGATTTTTGAAGTCTTTTAGACTTCTGAGAATGATGGCCTTTTAGTATTATTTTAAGGTGTTCTTATTTTGAATCGTACTTCCCCGCTTCCACCTTCCGCAGCGTCTGATGAAATTGATTTATTTGAATTGTTTCACGCCATCTGGCGACAAAAAAAGCTGGTGGTCGGGTGTACGCTTCTGGCCGGGGTATTAGGCGCAGGTTATGCCTTTCTGGCACCCAAGACCTATGAAGTCAGCAGTGTGTTGCGGCCTGCTGCAATCAACGAGCTAGACGCCTTGAACCGTTCGGAAGTGTATAAGTTGCCGCCTGCCGATGCGTTGCTCAAAGTAGGTGCACAGCTGGACTCTTATGATGCGCGCCTGGGGTTCTTCAAGGACCATGAGGAGTTATTCAAGGCGTTCAAGAAACCGGGGCAAACCCTTGAGCAGAGCTTTGAGGCGTTCAACCGCAATTCGGTCAATCTGATTTTGCCCGATCCGAAGAAATCCGATTCGTTGAGCAGCTATATTCGTCTGGAGCTGCAATACCCGACCGACGTCGACGGTGTTGCGATTCTCAACGGTTTTGTGGACTACGCCATTGCCGCCGAGCGTCAGCAGGTGGGTGCTGACCTGAAGGTGATCGTCAATAACCGCTTGAGCGAGCTCAAGGGCAAGATCGACGCCGCCCGCGCCAACTACGATACCGATAAAGAATCGAAAATCGCCAAGCTGCTGGAAGCCGACCGGCTCAAGCGTGCCCAACTGCAGGACGAGCTCAGCGCTTTGCGCTTGCAGATGAAGATGGAGCGCACC
Organism: Pseudomonas sp. PA-4-8C; assembly: GCF_021606625.1. Classification (NCBI taxonomy): domain Bacteria; kingdom Pseudomonadati; phylum Pseudomonadota; class Gammaproteobacteria; order Pseudomonadales; family Pseudomonadaceae; genus Pseudomonas; species Pseudomonas sp. PA-4-8C. Next base: position 7,285 of record NZ_WKCD01000021.1, on the reverse strand, counting down.
AACCGCCTGGCCGAATTGGCCGAAGCGATCAGCATTGCCAAGTCCATGGGCATTCGTACGCCGACAACGCCGTCCTCTATGGCCGACTCCACCCGCACGGGTTCGAGCCAGGTCATGCGTACCGAGGTGAACAACCAGAAGATCCCGCTGTATTTCATGGGGACCGAGGCGTTGGAAGCCGAGCGCGCTGCATTGCAGCAGCGTACCAGTGATGACTTTACCAACCCGCGCATTGCCGAGATCGGCAAAGAGCTGCAACTGCTGGAAAGCAACCGCGAGGTTGAGGTGCTGCGCAAGCGTGGCAATGAAGACATCTTCTTGCAGGACGTCGAGCCGCTTCGCGCTGAAGTCGCCAGGTTGCGTGGTTTGAACATCGACATGAGCAACCTCAAGCTGGTGACGATTGACCGTCGAGCCCAGGAGCCTTTGTCGCCGATCAAGCCGAAAAAACCGCTGGTCATCGCGCTGAGCCTGGTCGGCGGGCTGTTGCTGGGCCTGATGATTGCGCTGATCCGCTACTTCGTTCGCAGCCGCACTCAGGCCGTCCCTTATACGGCATTAGGCGATCGCCGCGAGGATAAAGACACACCGCTGTAACCCTTCAAACAGGCAGGCTCAGGGGCCTGCCTGCGCCTACCCCCAGCACACTCAGTAGACAGCTTTTCACAATTCTTAGTTAACCTTTGGTTACAAAGTGTGGCTAAATAACTGCCAATGGACGCACGCAGGCGGTTATCCGCCGGGCGTGTCGCCTGTATGTGAATTGTGATTTCAGGTGCTGCTTATCCATCCTCGGCCGTTGTGGGCCCGCAGGAGCAGCCTGTTCTCTCCCTGACGTGTGACGAATCCCTTGAAACTCATCATTGTTGCTCTCTACGTTGCTTCCATTGCGTATGTACACCTGCGTGGTCGGGTGCGACACAAGCTGGGTCGCCAGCTTAGTGATCACTCGACGTTCCTGGCGCCGATCAACTGTTTCCTGTACCTGTTCTCCAAGCAGCCCAGCCGTCCCTACCTCTCGCCCAGCGACTTTCCAGACCTGAGCCCATTGCAGGAGCACTGGGAAGAGATCCGCGAAGAAGGCCAGAATCTGATGCGGGCGGGGGAGATCAAACGCTCGGAGCAATACAACGACGTAGGGTTCAACTCGTTTTTCAAGACCGGCTGGAAGCGTTTCTACCTCAAGTGGTACGGCGACAGTCACCCCTCGGCGATGAAGCTGTGCCCACGCACCACCGAGTTGGTGCAAAGCATCGGCTCGATCAAGGCCGCGATGTTCGCCGAACTGCCACCGGGCTCCAAGCTGGTGCGTCACCGCGACCCGTATGCTGGCTCGTACCGCTATCACCTGGGGCTGGATACGCCTAACGATCCAGGCTGTTACATCAATGTGGACGGCGAAAGCTATTACTGGCGCGACGGCGAGCCGGTGATGTTCGACGAGACCTACATTCACTACGCGGAAAACACCACCCAACAGAACCGCATCATTCTGTTCTGTGATATCGAACGGCCCATGAAGTACCGCTGGGCGGCTGCGTTCAACCGCTGGTTCAGCCGCAATGTGATGGCGGCCGCGGGTTCGCCCAACGATGCGGGCGACAAGACCGGCGGTCTCAACCGTGCCTTTACCCGTCTGTATAAGATTCGCCTGCGTGGCAAAGAGCTCAAGAAGCGCAATCGCACGCGCTACTACCTGGAAAAGTGGGCGATCTTTGCCGGTCTGGCGCTGATCTTCATTCTTATCTGACCTGGCTCAGGGCGCGGATCACCCAGGGGGTTGCGCGCCCAACTTGTCCCACATCTTTTTGCTGATCTTCTGCCGATTGGCATACCCCGCCCACGGGTCGTCCTTCAAGGCCTGCAACCGCTGGTGCAGGTTCGCCACCGTCCACTGCTGGGCGCCGCGCAACCCTTTCAACTCGTCTCGACTCACCGGCACCGACACGGGTAGGCCCGGGCGTGCCCGCACTGAGTACGCCGCCACGGTACTGGCGCCACGGGCGTTGCGCAGGTAGTCGATAAAGATCTTGCCCACGCGGTTCTTGGGGCCGCTGGTGGCGGTAAAGCGTTCGGGCAGTTGCCGGGTCATGAATTGGGCAATGGCTTTGGCAAATGCCTTGACGGTGTCCCAGCCATCGCGCCTCGCCAACGGCACGATCAGGTGCAAGCCTTTGCCGCCGCTGGTCTTGACGAAAGCCTGCAAGCCCAGCTCATCCAACACTGACAGGGTCAGTTGGGCCGCTTCCAGCATGGTTTTCCAGGGCAGGGCCGGGTCCGGGTCGAGATCGAGGACGAACAGGTCAGGCGTCTCAATCTTGTCCGTGGTGGCGCCCCACGTGTGAAATTCGACCGTACCCATTTGCACGGCACCCACCAGGGCGTCCACGCTGTCTACCTCCATCAGGCGCGCATGGCCTGGGTCCAGCGCCGGGTCCAATTGCTTGATGTGGGGGATGGTCATGCGCTCAGAGTGCTTCTGGAAGAACTGCTCACCTTCAATGCCTTCTGGCGCCCGCAGCAATGACACGGCGCGCCCGCGCAGAAAGGGCAGGATCCATTCGCTGATATCGGTGTAGAACTGCGCCAGTTGCTGTTTTTGCGTGCCGCTGTGCTTGTCGATAATGCGCTCGGGGTGGGTGATTTTCACGTTCTTCACCGTTGCCTGGGCTTTACCGGCTTTCGATGCCTCGGGTGCCTTGACGGACTTGGCCGCGCGCGGCTGTTCATGAATGATCTGCGAGGCTGGCTTGTCGGTACGCAGGCCCACAAACGCGGCCTGGCGCACCACGCCTTCACGGGTCCACTCGGCAAATTGCACTTCGCCGACCAGGCTCGGCTCAACCCAGTGCACGCCTCGGGCCTGGGCACTGGTCAACGGCTTTTGCAGTGGCGAGTCCTTGCGCTCAAGCGCGGTGAGCTTGGCATAGATACTTTTCAGCGCCGCCTGATCAAATCCCGTGCCTACGCGCCCGGCATACACCAGGCCTGCCTCATCGTTGACCGCCAGCAGCAGCGCCCCAAAGCCGCTGCGCGAACCTTGGGGGCGGGTATAGCCCACAATCACGAATTCCTGGCGCAGGCGGCATTTGAGCTTGATCCAGTTGTCACTGCGCCGCGACACGTAGGGGCTGCCGGCACGCTTGCCGATCACCCCTTCCAGGGCCAGGTCACAGGCGCTTTCGAAAATATCGCGCTGGCTGGCGGCAAAGGCTTCGGAGAAGCGCAGCAGTTTGCTTCGGCTGCCGGACAGCGCGGATTTAAGCGCAGCACGACGCTCTTCGACCGGATCTTCGCGTTGGTCGCGACCGTTCAAAAACGGGGCATCGAACAGGTAATAGACGATGTCCAGGCTGCGGCCGATATCGAATGCGTTTTGCAGCGCCTGGAAATCCGGCAGCCCGTCGCCATTGAGGCTGACCACTTCGCCATCTAGCCAACTGTCCTTGAGCTTGAGGGCTTGCAAGGCTTTGCACTGACGCGGCAGGCGCTCGGTCCAGTCGTGGCCGTTGCGGGTGAACAGGCGCACTTCGCCGTCGCGAATGCGCGCCATGATGCGGTAGCCGTCGAACTTGATCTCGTAGCGCCAGTCACCTTCGGGCGCCCGCTCCACCAGGGTTGCCAATTGAGGGGCGAACTCATCCGGCAGGGCAGCGGTACGCTTGGGCGCTTTGGCTTTTGGCGCTGCCTTGGATTTGGCCTTGGCCTTGGCCGTGGCTTTTGGCTTACCCACCACCGCATCGCTGAGCACGCTGGCGGGCTCGGCCTGGACAATATCGAATTCAGAGGCCGGGCGCGCTTGCTGATCGTTTTCCTTGATCAACAGCCATTGCTCCTTGTCGCCGCTGCCCTTGAGACGGGTTCGTACCAGCGCCCAGTCGCCTGAGAGCTTCTCACCCACCAGGGTGAATTTGAGTTTGCCCGCCGCGTAGGCCTTGCGCGGGTCATCGTGGGGTTGCCAGATGCCTCGATCCCACACGATCACATCCCCCGCACCGTATTGGCCGGCGGGAATGCTGCCCTCGAAACTGCCATAGCTCAGCGGGTGGTCTTCAACATGCACGGCCAAGCGCTTCTGGCTCGGGTCCAGGCTCGGGCCCTTGGGCACCGCCCAGCTCAACAGCACGCCATCAAGTTCCAGGCGAAAGTCGTAATGCAGGTTGCGCGCATCATGCTTTTGGATCACAAAGCTTAAGGCAGAGGCTTTACGTTTGCTGGATGAGCTGCCGGCGGGTTCGGCGGTGATCTTGAAATCACGCTTGCGGTTGTACTCGCTCAGGGGCTTTGCCATGTTGTTCTCCCGTCAATGGCAGGCTCAAGAGGCCTTGTTATTGGACTTTTTCGCGGTGCTCTTTTTCGCCGCAGGTTTACCCGCCAGGCTGCGTTTGAGCAGTTCGGTCAGGTCGATGACATCCGCAGATTTGCGCTCTTCGCCGCCTTCGGCGGTTTCCACGTCTTCGATCTTGCCGGCCTTGGCCTTTTTCGCTACCAGCGCCCGGATCTTGTCCTGGAAGCTGTCACGGTATTCATCGGGCTGCCAGTCGGCGCTCATGTCTTCCACCAGGCGCTTGGCCATGTCCAATTCACCTTTGGCCAGGGTCGGTTTTGTCACATCGCTGCCCAGTTCCAATTCGTCCAGGCTGCGCACTTCGGCGGGCCAGCGCAGCATGACCAGCACCAGGGCCGACTCCAGTGGCATCAACGCAGCCAGGTGTTGCTTGGTGTGCAGCACCACGTTGGCCAGCGCGACCTTGCCGGTTTTTTTCAGCGCTTCGCGCAGCAGTGCATAGACCTTGCCGCCGCGTTTATCCGGGGCGAGGAAGTAGGGCGTGTCGATGTTTTGCAGGGGGATCTGGTCGCTGGCGACGAAGGCGATGATTTCGATGGTCTGGGTGGACTTGGGGTGGGCCGAGCGAATCTCGTCTTCGCTGAGCACCACATAGCGCCCTTTTTCAAAGGCCACGCCCTTGACGATATTTTCCTTGGTGACTTCCTTGCCGGTGGTTTTGTTGATGCGCTTGTAGCCCACCGGGTCCATGCTGCGCTTGTCCAGCCAGTCAAAGTCGACGCCTTGTGAAGAGGTCGCCGAGACCAGCGATACCGGGATGTGAACCAAGCCAAAACTGATGGCGCCTTTCCAGATTGCCCGTGGCATAGGTGTGATTCCTCAACGAAGAGCCTGTGTGCTGGTGACTCGCAGCGCAGGGCAAAAGTTTCGGCGGATAGATGCTCGGACAGATCGTGTTACACCTGATGAGAAACTATTTAGTGTCACCACCCGAACCCACGGCGTAGCGTGTTATCGAAAGCACGTAGTACCTGGCATAGAGAGGTTTGGCCATGAACCCTTGTGTACGTCATCTTGCAGCATTGGCGCTGGGCCTGGCCGTTGGGCCATGGGCTCAGGCGCAAAACCTGCCGGGCCGCAGCAGCGACCACGGCCCGATTCACCGGGCCAACCCCAACAGCATGCAGGGCACCCAGCCCAATGCACCTGCGGTTCCCAGCATTCAGCCTGTCCCGGCCAACCCGCGGCCGACCCTGGAAAACGGCGGCATCGGCAACCGCTACCCCAAGCAGGAGGCGGCCCCCAGCCGCCCGGCCACCGCACCCAAAGTGCCCACCTATGATGCCAACGGCAATCGCCGCTGAGGATTTCGCCTTATGTTTGTACGTAAAACCCTGATGGCCGCCCTGTGCGCCACCGCGTTACTGCCGTTGAGCGCGGTGTATGCCGCCGATAGCCAACAGTTCCCCAGCGAGCAAGGTAGCATCACCGCAACACCGATCGCCAAGGGTCTGGACCATCCGTGGGCGCTGGCGTTTTTGCCCGACCAGCAAGGTTTTCTGGTGACCGAACGGCCTGGAAACCTGCGGTTTGTCAGCCCGGACGGCAAGCTCTCTGCGCCCTTGAAGGGCGTGCCGCAGGTGTGGGCCAAAGGGCAGGGCGGGTTGCTGGATGTGGTGCTGTCGCCAGACTTCAAGCAGGACCGCCTGGTGTACCTGTCGTACGCCGAAGGCGGTGGTGAGGGCGGTAAGGCCGGCACTGCCGTAGGGCGTGGGCGCCTGGCGGCTGACTTGAGCGGCTTGGAGGACTTCAAGGTGATTCTGCGCCAGGAGCCCAAGCTATCTACGGGCAATCACTTCGGTTCGCGCCTGGCCTTTGACCGTGACGGCTACCTGTTCGTGACCCTGGGTGAGAACAACGACCGCCCCACGGCCCAGGACTTGGACAAGCTGCAAGGTAAAGTGGTGCGCATCTACCCGGATGGGCGCGTGCCGGATGACAACCCCTTTGTCGGTCAGCCCGGCGTGCGTCCGGAGATCTGGTCCTATGGGCAGCGCAACCCGCAAGGGCTGGCCTTGAACCCCTGGAGCGGCACGATCTGGGAAAATGAACATGGGCCCCGTGGCGGTGATGAAGTCAATATCATCGAACGCGGCAAGAACTACGGCTGGCCGTTGGCGACCCATGGCATCAACTATTCCCTGTTGCCGATTCCCGAAGCCAAGGGCAAAACGGCCGAGGGCACAGTGGCACCCCATCATGTGTGGGAGAAGTCGCCGGGCATCAGTGGCATGGCGTTCTATGACGGCGACCGGTTCAAGGCCTGGCAGCACAACCTGTTTATCGGTGCGCTGGTCAGCCAGGAGCTGATTCGCTTGCAGTTCGAGGGTGACAAGGTGGTTCACGAGGAACGCTTGTTGGGCGAATTGAAAGCGCGGATCCGCGATGTGCGGCAGGGGCCGGATGGCTTTCTGTATGTGCTGACGGATGAGGATGACGGTGTGTTGTATCGGGTGGGGCTGAATCAGGACTAAACGTGTGGGAGGGCGCTGTTAGCAGAGGTTGATCCAATTGATGCCCCGCGATCCAAATGTGTGAGCTGGCTTGCGAAGGCATAGGTATCTACACAACTTTGTGGGTTGTAACAGCATACGGTAACCACGATGCGAAGCGAGTCGCTCTTGCTCTGCTCTTGATCTTGATCTCAAGCGCCCCGTTAAACCACGCTGGCCGAACGCAGGCTTGAATTCGTGGGTAACCCGGCAGGACGCCGGGTTAGCCCCCCGCGCCATGGATGGCGCGTGGCGGCGGCCCACGGATTCAAGCCTGCGTTCGGGCACACCGAGCCTAGGCGAGGTGCCGAGTGGTGGGGCAAGAGCCCTTTGGTTACTTTGGGCTGGGCCGGCATTCCGGCTCTTTTCCAAAGTGACCCGCCGTCAGGCGGAACCCTAAGTGGCCGTTACCTAAATAACGGATATGTACCCGGTCCAGCTGTGT
>NZ_WKCD01000209.1:0-10058 GCF_021606625.1 Pseudomonas sp. PA-4-8C | reverse complement strand
GTGATCACCAACATGCGGGTATCGTCGTCCAGCGACAGGTCATTGGCGACGAACGGCGTGGTCAGCACCTGCTCTACCACCGGGTGACGGCCTTGCACGATGCGCATGCACGGTTCGCTGACAAACCGTGGGCAGTTGAGGTCCAGGTTCAGCGCCCGTTCGGCGAGGTTGCTCAACACATCCAGCTCCGCCAGGGCGGCGGCGGTGTCTTGCAACGGCGCCAGGCGGCTGATCAAGTCCTCGAGCAAGGCTTCGTAGAGCATCTTTTCCCGCGCCAGGGCGCGGCTTTTGGCCGACAGCGCCTTGTCTTCGAACTCCTTGAGCTCCGGGGTGATAAAACGCTCGGCGCCCTTGAGGGTCTGGCGACGTTGATAGTCGATAGGCGCAGACTCGGCTTGCTTGCTCGGCAGCTCAATAAAGTAACCGTGGACACGGTTGTAACCGACCTTAAGGTTCGCCAAGCCGGTGCGGGCTTTTTCGCGGGCTTCCAGGTCAATCAGGAACTGCCCGGCGTTTTCGCTCAGGGACTGCAGCTCATCCAGCTCGCTGTCGTAGCCGGTTTTCAACACGCCGCCGTCACGGATGATCGCGGGTGGGTTGTCGATGATGGCTTTTTCCAGCAGCGCCGCGAGGTCCGGGTACGTGCCGGCAGTCACCGCCAACTGTTGCAGGTGCGGCGTATCCAACTCCGTCATTGCCAGTTGCAACTGCGGCAGGGCGCTCAAGGCATCACGCAGGCGCGCCAGGTCGCGGGGCCGCGCATTGCGCAGGCCGATTCGCGCGAGGATACGCTCGATATCACCGATTTCTTTCAGTTGCGGCTGCAGCTTTTCAAAGCGGTAGCCGTCGAGCAGGCAGGTAATAGAGGTTTGACGCGCTTGCAGCACGGTCACGTCCCGCAGCGGACGGTTCAGCCAACGGGTCAGTAAGCGGCTGCCCATTGCAGTCTGGCAACGGTCGACCACCGATTGCAGGGTGTTATCGCGCCCGCCGGCCAGGTTGGTATCCAATTCCAGGTTTCGACGGCTGGCGCCATCGAGCACCACGGTATCGTCCAGCCGTTCATGACGCAGGCTGCGCAAGTGCGGCAGGGCGGTGCGCTGGGTTTCCTTCGCGTAGCTGAGCAGGCAGCCAGCAGCGCCGATGGCCAGGGTCAGCGTTTCGCAACCGAAGCCTTTAAGGTCCTGCACCGAGAACTGCTGGCACAGACTTTTCAGCGCCGAATCGCGCTCGAAATCCCATGGTGCACGCCGCTTGGTCCCACGACGTTTCTCCGCCGGCAAGTCCTTGGGCCAATCATCCGGAATCAACAACTCCACCGGGTTGATACGTTCAAGTTCCGCCAGCAGGTTCTCCCAGCCCTTGATCTCCAGCACGCTGAAATTGCCGCTGGTGATATCCAGCACCGACAGGCCGAACAAACGCTCATCGCCCAACACCGCCGCAATCAGGTTATCGCGACGCTCATCCAGCAACGCCTCATCACTCACCGTACCCGGCGTAATGATGCGCACCACCTGGCGTTCCACCGGCCCTTTACTCGTGGCCGGGTCGCCGATCTGCTCACAGATCACCACCGACTCGCCCAGCTTCACCAGCTTGACCAGGTAGCCTTCCAGCGAATGGTAAGGAATCCCACACATCGGAATCGACTGCCCCGCCGACTGCCCGCGCGCGGTCAGGGTGATGTCCAGCAGCTTGGCGGCCTTCTTCGCGTCTTCATAGAAGATCTCGTAGAAGTCGCCCATGCGATAGAACATCAACTGATCAGGGTGCTGGTTTTTCAGGCGCCAGTACTGCTGCATCATCGGGGTGTGGGAGGACAGATCGGAGGTGTTTTTACTCATTGGGTAATAGGCAAATTCGTTGAAAGTGATGGGGCAAAGGGGGCGCGTGGTCCAGTGTCGATCAGTTTAGAAAGGCGCACGTCAAAACAAAGCAGGTCGAATGTGGGAGCTGTCGAGCTTCAGCGAGGCTGCGATGGGATCACCGCCCTGTACCGGCGGGCCGAAGCACCCGCATCGCTGAAGTTCAAAAGCTCCACACCTTGCCCAATCGTGGTCGCTTAACTGATCGGCATTGGGCGCTTGGCCCAGCATTTTTTGCGATGGGCGCAAGGTTAACATGCGAAGTCGACCCTTCGCAGGTCGCAAACGACCCGGTAGAAATAGAAGAAGGGGCGGCGCATTTATCAAAATACGCCGCCCCCTTCTTTTTATCGCCCCTTTACTGAATGTTGCCGGGCGAATCCAACACCTTCACCACATCATCAACTACCGCCTTGACCATCTCCTGCAAGTAATGCGACGCCCACGCATAACGGTCCGTCTCCTTGGTCATCGCCGCATCTTCTGCGAGCAGCTTGGCGACATGGAGAAGATCGGAGGCGTGGTGCAGGGCTTCTTGCAGGGAAACACCGCTGTTGACGCGGAATAGAGGTTGGTCGGAGTGAAAGGAGAAGGGGGTGACGCCGAGGGTGGTTAACGCAGGCGGATTTGTAGCGGTCATCGGTAAAACTCCCATATCAAGTGAGAGCTACCACGTTCGTTATCAGGCGAATGGGGTGGCAGCTGTGCGCAGGCTGATAAACCGGAGATACAGGAACCCGGCAGACCCGAAGGTCTCCCACGCACAGCCGCCATTGCACGAAATGAGGGGCGAAAAAAAACGCCTGCAAATCGGGTTTGGTGGCGCTTGTTGCGCCTGCATCTTGACGGGTTATCAGGCCCGGTCGCTGAATTGGCAGCGACGAATGGAAGGGTAGCGTGGTGATAGGGAGGGTGCAACTGGGAAACTGTGTCCTGGAAATAAATGCGTCCGCTTTTCTCCAGTAGGCAGCATTGGAGAAACACGCCTCCTAGAACGATGTGGCAGGTAATATCATGATTCGACTAGTTTGAACTTCGCAACCTGGAAAATTTATGACGAGTACCCTGAAGTATCAGATTCTTGCTGGGCTACCGGGCGAAGGGCCTCTTCCTTTGCAGTTCAGCGCTACCGGCCAAGGGCACCATAGTGAAGGATTCGTCATCAGGTTCTCGCCAGAGGCGAAGCCTTCTTGGGTGGGGAATTTTCAACCGGGTTTTTGCCGCTTCAGTTGCGTTCTGACGCTGGGTTCAACTTTTCATGTGATGATAGTTGCCGGTGGTCAGGGTTATATCGTGGACATTCGTAGCGGCGTTCTCTTGAAGCATTTCGGTGGCGATATCGAGTACTTGGTCAGCATTCCAGAATTAGACAGCATCCTTGTTTCAAATGGGGTGTGGCTCAGGCTTGTTAAAGGCGAGGCTGAGGTCTGGTGCTCTGAGCGCCTGTCTCTGGACGGGATTAGAAATATCCGAATCTCGCTCGCGGATGGGATCATTACAGGGGAGGGATGGTATGTAGACGATTGCTGGTATCCGTTCAAAGTCTGCATCTCCTCGGGTGAAGCTACGGGAGGAGTTTTCGAGTCGCTTGACTTCAGCTAAGTCCATTTCTGCGTTTCTGAATGATTAGCTACCGGCCGCTCTGGAAGCAGTTCGCGCCGAATCACCAAGCAGTAACACCGCCATAACTCAGCGATTCATCGCTCTGATCACTCTTTTTTTCCAGCGCCATTTTTACAATCTGTCACGTTGGGATAAGGCAGGCAGACCAGAATCATTTTACTCTTCGGTTCAAAGCCGATGCGATCAATGCCGGGAAGGTGATGATCTGGCTTTTTCGCAGCATATTAATCCTTCAAAGTTGGAATGACTGCGCGGTCCAATAGGCTATTTTGACCTACGCCCACTAGCCGGAAACAACCCTCTGATCACCCCCAGAAACGCCGCAAACAAATTGATTGAAGTCGCCGTAGTGATGGCAATCAGTACATTGTCCGAGAACGGCGCTTTACCCGAGTAATACGTCGACCACCCATTCCACACCAGCAGAACCGCCCAGAAGATCACGCCGCAGGCAGCAAACCAAAACGCCCGCCCCGCATACTTCTTGCGCAGTTGGCGTTCGGCCTTTTGGTCTTTGAGGTTCTGGTTTCTTTCATCGTCGGTGCCTATGGCTTGCTCGCCACCGGCTTGGGTGTCCTGGTCAGGCCCTGCCGCGGGGGGCAGGGTGAGTTCCAGGTTGTCGAGTTCTTCACTCACGGATGCGGCTCTTTGGGTGAATGAGTGTTGCCATGTCTTCCCAGTCGATGGCGGAACCGTCGGCGCCCTTGAGGGCCCAGGCTGTGCCGTCCTCGTGGGACAGGTTGGACAGTTGGGTGCCGGACCATTTGCCGTATTTGTTGATGATCCGGTCAATCAAGCGATGGGTGTAGGTGTCGCTCTCAGGCACTCTCGGTGTCACGAAGACAATGTCTTCGGCGTCGGGCTTCAGGTTGCTGAGCAACGAAGTGACCGGACGATTACCGTAGGATTTCAACTCATGGTAAAGCGACGGGATGACCGGGCCATATTGCCAGCGGGCGAAGTGATCATCCATGAGGGGCTGATCCCGTTCGCGCAAATGCCAGGACTGCGTATAAAACAGCAGTTTTTGCAGCTTCATGGGCGTCAGGCCCGAAAGCTTGCCTTCTTTCGCGCGTTCAATGAAGGCGTTAGCGACAGCTAGCGCTGAATAAGCCATGAGCACCTCCGTCTTTGCTGGCTACGTTGTCAAAGAGTTTTATAAATAGGCCTTGAGTTGTCGACATGCAAGGTGTCGACCGGCAGCAATCCCAAGCTGTCGGAATAATAGAGTGTCGACGGCTGGTTGCATATACAGTATTTTGATTCGAGTTAAGTGAAGTTCGGATGTTTAATGCATAAATATGCAAATTAGCATTTGCCAACCCCAAAAACTCCCGTCACTATCCGCGCTATGCAAAAACGCAACGTTTCTATCGTCTTAAGAGAATTGCTGGACCGCGACCGGATCTCCCCCACGGAGCTTCACCGACGTACTGGCGTGCCTCAATCCACACTGTCCCGGATCCTCAGCGGCAAGATCGTTGATCCGTCGGATAAACACATCTCCCGTATCGCCGAGTATTTTCGCGTGAGCACTGATTACCTGCGCGGGCGCGCAGCAGTGGGCGCTTTGCGCGATGACGGGCGCGACCCGATGCATTCGGAACTCAAGGACATAAGCCTGTGGGACGACGACACCCCCGTTAATGATGACGAGGTGTCGATCCCCTTTCTGCGCGAGGTTGAATTGGCTGCTGGATCAGGAAGATTCGTCATCGAGGAAAGCGAAAAGGCCAGCCTGCGGTTCGGCAAGCGCAGCCTGCGGCATAACGGTGTGCAGTTCGACCAGGCAAAGTGCGTGACGGTGCGCGGCAACAGTATGTTGCCGGTGTTGCGCGACGGGGCCACGGTAGGGGTGAATGCCGGCAAAAGCGGCATTGGCGACATCGTGGATGGCGACCTGTATGCCATCAATCACAACGGCCAGTTGCGGGTTAAACAGCTCTACCGCCTGCCTTCCGGGATTCGCCTGCGCAGCTTCAACCGTGATGAACACCCCGATGAGGACTACAGCTTCCAGGAGATCCAGGATGAGCAGATCAGTATCCTCGGTCATGTTTTCTGGTGGGGCATGTACGCCCGCTAACCTCCACGCGTAAGAAGAAACCCGCCCATGTGCGGGTTTTTTTTCGCCCCTAGAAAACCGGCCAAGCCCAAGCCCGCAAGGCTTCCAATGCATTCGTGCATTTTCAGGGCAAAAATAAATGCATCTGTGCATTGACTGTATATGCATACATGCATATTCTTCACCTCAAGCCAGCCAACAAGGCCTGGTGGAGGCAGCAAGGATGCTGCCAAGGAAGACAAGGAAGGCACGCAATATCGGCAAGGACGCCATCGAAGCGATGGCAGGGATGCCAGGCAATACCGGCAAGGATGCCGACGCTCTTTAGTTTCAACGCTTCAACAACAGGCAGCGATGAACCGGCCTTAACGGTTCAGAGGGTTGGCAACTGACCCGGGTGTGCAGCGTAAAGCACCAGAAGCAGTTATCCGGCAGACAGGGATCGTGGTCGGAAAAACATCGAGGAAAGGACCGTACCGCGCCAGTAGCGTCGAAAGTCCGAGGACATCATTACTGAAAAGCCCGGGCGACCGGGCTTTTTGGAATGCCTACCTACCCAAGCATTTGTAAATGAAATACGGACTATTTATTGCTCAGCCAGGAGGCGTGACATGACAAATGAACAGCAAGCGTTAGCGGAAATGCCTATCTGGCTGGTGATCGTATTGGCGGTGATCGGCGGGGTGTCAGGTGAAATGTGGCGCGCCGATAAAGAAGGCGCACGTGGTTGGTCGCTGATCCGCCGTCTGGCCCTGCGTTCCGGGGCGTGCATGGTCTGCGGGGTGTCGGCCTTGATGCTGTGCTACGCCGCCGGCATGTCGATCTGGACCGCCGGCGCCATTGGTTGCCTGACCGCCATGGCCGGTGCCGATGTGGCCATCGGCCTTTATGAACGATGGGCGGCCAAGCGCATCGGGATCAACCAAGGCTCCGGCCAGGACCCGCACTAATCGTTGCAAGGACGCGACTTAAAATGACGTTTATCGATAAGCCATCCCAACTGCCCCAAGCCATCGGCGCGGTGCTGCATGCGGCCTTCCCGGACATCAAGGTCGGCAGTCACCAAGACTTTCAAGGCGATGCTGAACAAACCGGCGTAATGGTCACGGTCGAAGGCAATGGCCCGGGCATTCGCTCTCGCGAGGGGCGCAAGGCCCACGTCCTGGCCATTTCACTTAGGGCCATGGTCGCCCCCGGTGCATTGCCGTTCGATGCCTGCGACCTGGCCAGCCAACTGATGGATCTGGTGCTGGATAACCGTTGGTACCTGCCCCAGGCGCAGTGCGATTTGCCGGCGAATATCGTCGCGGCTCCCGCTGTGCGCACTTCCGTGGAAACGGACTACGACACCTGGACGATTTCCTTCACTCAAACCCTCTATCTAGGGCCGACGTTACTCGACGATCCCACAGGCCAACCGCTATTTGCCTGCACCTGGGACGTCTCCGATATCGACGACCCGGCCCAATACAAGCCTCTGGCGGAGTAGCCCATGTTCGACGCGCTGTTACGCATGCAATTGGGACCGATCGTCGAGCGCCTGGCCGAGATGGAGTCCCAGCTCGAGGACCTCTACCGGCGCGCCGAGAGCTTCTGCCGGATCGGCATCTGCCAGCAGGTCGATGCGGCCAGCAACACCTGCAAGGTCAGCCACGGTGACCTGCTCACCCCGGCGATCCGTTTTTTCAACCCCAGTGCCGGTGCACAAACCGAAACCCGCATCCCCACGGTGGGTGAGCAATGCCTGCTGCTCAACTACGGCGGAGGGGAGGGCGGTGTGCAATCCGTGGCTCTGTTCGGCCTTAACAGTGATCGCTTCCCGCCGGTCTCCAACGTGGCAACGCTGACTCGGCGCCGGCATCAAGACGGCACCCAAAGCGACTACGACGACGCCAGCCACACCTTCAACTGGATCAACGGCCCTACCACCTTCAGCGGTTCCCGCGAACAGGTTGACGTCAAGGTCGGCGCCGCCAGCCTGACCCTCAGCGCCCAAGGCATCACCCTGCAAGTCGGCGGCACCAGCCTATTGCTGGATGCCGGCGGCGCGCACTTCAGCGGCCCGGTGGTGGACCATCAAGGACGCGTCATCAGCCCCCGATAAGGACACCCCATGCTCGGAATCGATAGGAACACCGGGGCGGCCGTCGACGACTGGCTGCAATTTGTGCAGCGCGCCACCCGAGCGCTGACCACCCCCATCGCAACGCGGCAAAAGCGCCCGTTGTACGGCTCGCTGATCCCGCAGTTGCTCGGCCAGAACCTCGGCGACGACCTGTTGATCCTCGCCCAGAGCCACGCCGCGCAGGCCTTCTACAACACCCACAACGGCATCGGCGACTTCGACCCTCAGGTCATCGTCGCCACCCGCCAAGGCGCCGGCCTGCTGCTGCGGTTTGCCGGCACCTGGAAAAACCGCCAACAATCCTTCGAGGTCGTGACATGAGCATGCTGATCCCCGGCCAGAACCAACTGGCGGAACCGACCATCATCAAGGTCGATGAGTTCGAACCGTTGCTGGCCGAATTCAAAGCGTTTGTCATCGACTATGTCGCCACCCGCGCACCGCAAAGCGCGGCCAAACTCCAGGTCAGCCTCGACAACGAAAGCGAACTGCTGACCCTGGCCCTGGAAGCCTTTTGCGTGCGTCTGCAAACCCATGAGCGCAAATACAACGCCCGCATCAAGCAGATGCTGGCGTGGTGGGCCACCGGCAGCAACCTGGACGCACGCCTGGCCGATATGGGCCTGGAACGCCAAGTACTCGACCCAGGCGACCCGGCCGCGTTCCCGCCGGTGCCGCCCACCTTGGAAAGCGACGACGACGCCCGCCTGCGTTACTACCTGGCGCCCCACGCCCCAGCGGCGGGCTCGCGCATGCAGTATCGCCGTGAAGTGTTCACCTTGGGCGAGCGCCCAGCAGTGAAAGTGCAAAGTGCGACGCCCGGTGTGGTCACGGTCACCTACACCTTCGACCCGGACGGTTACGCGGCCCAGGTCAAGGACGGCAACGCTCGGCGCACCGCACCGGGCGAAGTCATGGTCACTGTGCTTTCCAGGGAAGGTGACGGCACGCCATCTGCCGACTTGCTTGACGGTGTACGTCGACATTTCGCACGGCCGGATGTACGGCCCGAAACCGATCTGGTCAGCGTTCAAGGCGCACAGATTCAACCTTATAAAATTCGCGTGGTGGCCATGATCAACGCCGGCCCAGACTCGGGGCTGACCCAAGTGGCGGCGCAGAAACTGCTGCAAGACTACGCAGAGTCCTGCCACCGCCTGGAAGGGCGGGTGGACCCCAGCTGGATCGACTACGCCATCCACAGTGCTGGCGCTGCGCAACTGCACATCCTCGAACCGCTGGCGCCGATTGTCAGTACCGCGTTCCAGGCCCCGTATTGCACGGGTGTCGAGGTGGAGGTGCGCACGCTATGAGTGAACCCAACGCAAGTTTGCTGCCTGCCAACAGCTCACCGCTGGAAAAGGCCCTGGACCTGGGCTTCGGCAGATTGCTTGAGCGCGTCACCCCGCCATTTCCGGCGCTGATGAACCCGCTGTACACGCCCAGCGAATTCCTGCCTTACCTGGCCGCAGACCGTGGCGTCAGCGAATGGGATGCCGAGGCCAGCGAGGCGGAAAAACGCCTGACCGTGGCCTTGTCCTGGCAGATCCAGCGCCAGGCCGGCACACCCAAGGCACTGAGCCATGCGGTGGAGTCATTGGGCTTCACGCCCCATATCAGCGCCTGGTACCAGCAACGTCCGCTGGGCGTGCCTTACACCTTCGACGTGCAGGCGATAATCGGGCGCAGCTGGTCCAGCGGCGACCACAACCGGCTGATCCGGCGCATCAACGCGGCGAAAAGTGAGCGCGATCAGGCGACGATCACCATCGTGCATGAGACCGAAGGCCAGCTCGCGCTCACGCAAGTGCTCGACGCGCCTTTAAGCGACGGTGAGTTCTACCTGAACGGCGCGTTGCCGGAATTGTCGCTGGTAGCTCGGCTCAACAGTGCCGGGGTTGCCCAGCACTACACCATTAACGATTACGACCTCAGGGCGCAGCCATGACAGATGAAATCACGCGCCTGGTGCGCTTCACCTCCAAAGGTTTGGATGAAGTGCTGCAGGCAAAGAACCAGGGCCTCAAAGGCGAAATCACCCACATCGGCGCCGGCACCGGCCGCTACGACCCCGACGGCACGGAAGTGGCCTTGCGTGACGAGCGCCAACGGGTGGCCATCGTCGATTACGAAGACCTGGGCGAGCGCCAACTCAGGATGGCCGCGCTGTTTGACGGCGACGGCGAGTATGAGATTGGCGAGTTCGGGTTTTACCTCGCCAGCGGCACTTTGCTGGCGGTGTATTCCGTGGCGGGTAAGTTGCTGACGTATAAAGATGGCTCTTATATACATCTCCGAGCCCACGAGACTGTCGCTGGGAACTCGTATGCCGTCTTTTGCTTGTAAAAAAAAAAAAGTGAATATGTCGATCTTATAG
>NZ_WKCD01000208.1:0-10058 GCF_021606625.1 Pseudomonas sp. PA-4-8C | reverse complement strand
CGCCACCACCTGGCGACGGGCGAGGAGAAGGCGGCGAAGGTGTGGGTGATGTATCGTCGATTTCCGGAAACCATTGCTTCATCAGACGGCGCAGCATCTCCAGCCAGGAGACGTCCGCCTTCGCCATCAACTCCTGCATGATCTCCTTGAATTTCTCATCACCCAGCTCTTCGCGCTTCTCGTTCAACTTGTCACGAATGTCTTGGACGGTTTGGCTCTTGGATGTTTTCTCGGCATCTCTCAACTCATTGAGCAGTTGCCTCACCGATTCAGCATCAGAGGACTTGCCTCCCCCGGGTTCATCCGACTGACTTTTGCGTCTGTATAGACCGGCGCTGTAGTTATTCAGAACAAACCAATGGCTGCCTGCTGGCACCCCTTCCCACTGCTTGTACATCGCCATACCTCTCTCCCGCTGATCGATGGGCGACAGGCGCCCGTGCCCCGTACGTGGCGCAATGGGCGGTGGGCGTTCCAGCAGTAAGGCGAGGTGAAACAAGCGGTAAACTAGTAACGCGCGCGCACAAAAAAGCCCCTCGATCGAGGGGCCTTTTTGTGTGCGGGTATTAGCGCGGTGGCATCAGGTCATCTGAATGATGGTCTGCATGATGGTGCTTTGGGTGGAGATGGTCTTGGCGTTCGCCTGGTAGTTGCTCTGGGCCTTGATCAGGTCCACCAGCTCGCTGGTCAGGTTGACGTTGGAGTTCTCCAGGGAGTTGGCCACGATCGAACCCAGGGTACCGGCTTGCGGGTTGTCATAACCCGGCTGGCCCGAGGCGAAGGTCTCTTTCCAGGTGGTCGCACCGGCTGGCTGCAGGCCCTGCTCGTTGTTGAAGCTGGCCAGGGAGATCTGGCCGATGGCCTTGCTCTGCTGGTTGCTGAAAGTGGCGAACAGGACCCCGCTGCCGTCGATTTTCAGGCCGGTGATCTGGCCGGTGGCATAGCCATCGGTGACCGGAGGGTTACGGTAGGTGGCCGAGTTGTACTGGGTAATGTTGGCCATGTTGATGGCGATACCACCCGGGTTGGCATCCGCACCGTTAGCCTTCCATACGCCGTCAGTTACCTTTCCGGGAACCCAACCGGCAACGGTGAGGGTCTTGTCGGACACACCATTGGTGACGACGGTAGTCAGATTGCCAGCGCCGTCAAAGGTCAATGTCGACGGCACAGGTGGCGTCGAAGGGGTGCCGGTCGGAGCCGAACCATCGGGGTTGCGACCGTCAATCAGGGTATAGGCATTCCACTTGTTGCCGTCGGTTTTCACCAGGTACTGCACCATCGGGTGCGCGTTACCTTGGGAGTCGTACAAGGTGGTGCTGTACTGGGTAGTGAAGGTTTCGGTCTTGGTTGGATCAAACGGCTTGGCCGTCTGGTCGATCACCGGCTCCGAGGAGTTCAGGTTGCTGGTGGAGTCGACCTTGGTGGACGCCTTGGGCGGCAGGTTCGCCAGATTCAGTTGCAGGTCGACCAAGCCACCCTTGCTGATCTTGCCATTATCGTCCGCGGCATACCCTTGCAGGCGGGAAGTGCCGGTGTTGTTGGTGATGTAGCCGTCCTTGTCCGCACGGAAAGCGCCGCTACGGGTGTACTCCAGCGAACCGTCGCTGCCCTTCTGTACGAAGAAGCCACCGCCCTGGATCGCCATGTCGAGGATGCCGCCGCTGCCGTTGACGTCGCCCTGGGTGAACTGCTGGGACACCGCCGCCAGGTTCACACCATTGCCGATGCTGTTCTGGCCAGTGCCCAGCTTGGAAGCCGCGTAGATATCGGCGAATTCCGCACGGGATGACTTGAAGCCAGTGGTCGCGACGTTGGCGATGTTGTTGCCGGTCACGTCCAGTTGTTTGTTGGCCGCATAGAGGCCGCTAAGGCCGATATTAAAAGACATGTTTCTCTCCCTCTGCCGTATTTAGCCGGCTCTATGTACCGATAGTCTGAATTTGCGACAGCTTGACGCTGCCCATGCCGCCTGCAAGGTTGAGCAGCATTTCGCCGCCGGTCTTGCTCAGGGTCACGCTGGTGACCGTGGCGGGCAGCGAAGTGGTCAAGGCCACTGCGTCGCCTTTGTCGTTCTTGGTGGTGGCATTGAAGGTGTAGGTGCCAGCTGGGGCAACCTCGCCCTTGTCGTTCTTGCCATCCCAGATAAAGCTCTGGGTACCGGCACTCTGGGCGCCCATGTCAACGGTGCGCACCACATTGCCGTCTTTGTCGGTGATCTTGACGGAGACATTGCCCACCGCCGAGGTTACTGCCACCGAACCGGTCATGCTCTTGCTGGTATCCACCATGGCCTTGTCGGTCTGGATGATGATCGAGCGCCCCACCAGCGACGAAGCCTGCAGCGCCTGCGACGAGCTGAAGTTGCTGGAGATGTTGTTCACCGAGTCGTTCAGGGTATTGATGCCTTCCAGGCTGCTGAACTGTGCAAGCTGCGCGACGAACGCGCCGTTGTCCTGGGGCGACAGCGGGTTCTGGTTTTTCAGCTGGGTGACGAGCAGTTGCAGGAACGCATCCTTGCCCAGCGACTGGTTGCCCGTCGCCGTCTTGGAAGCGTCGCTGACGCTGCTGTTGTTCGTCGCAGTCTTGACCTTGGAATTGAAAAGGTCCTGAACCGCCGTGTTGTTTGACGTATCAACGATGGCCATTATTTGGCGCCCCTTATCACTGACCCAGGGTCAGAACCTTCTGCATCATGGTTTTGGCGGTGTTCATCATTTCCGCGTTGGTCTGGAACGAGCGACTGGCAGAGATCATGTCAGCCATTTCCTCGACCACGTTGACGTTGGGGTAGTAGACGTAGCCCTTTTCGTTCGCGGCCGGGTGGTTGGGCTCGTAACGGGCCTCCAGGTTGCTCTGGTCTTCAACCACGCCCAACACCTGCACACCGGAGCCGGCGGCGTCCTGGCTCTGGAACAACGAATCGCTGCCGCTTGCCTGCCCCCCCTGGAACATGGTGGCGAACACCGGGTGGCGGGCGCGATAGGTCTGGTCAATGCTCGAGGAGACGGTTTCGGCGTTGGCGATGTTACTGGCGACGGTGTTCAAACGCGTGGTCTGCGCGCTCATGCCACTGCCGGCAATATTGAAAACACTGGACAGGGACATGGCTTACTCTCCGCGCAGGGCTGACATCAGCCCTTTGAATTTGCTGTTGAGCAGGGTGAAGCTGGCCTGGAAGTTCACCGAGTTTTCGGCGTAGTTCGATTGCTCCAGCTGGGCGTCGACGGTGTTCTGGTCGATCGACGGCTGCATCGGTGTGCGATACAGCAGCGACTCGTCACCCTTGCTCAGGCCTTGCGCTTCAATATGACGGCTGTTGGTCATATTCAAGGCGAAGGTGCCGTTCTTGGTCTTGTCCTGTTGTGCGGCGAGCACAGCGGAGAAGTCCAAGTCCCGAGCCTTGTAGTTCGGGGTGTCGGCGTTGGCAATGTTGTTGGCCAGGACTTCGGCACGCTGGGCGCGGAAGCCCAGGGCTTGTTCGTGGATACCGAGCGCTTTATCGAAGCTGATGCTCATGGCGGAAACCTTTAGGCTGACCTGCTGTTCGTTAGCAGGGTTATAGCAAGGTGCATGCCAATCTTGCGGGAGCCCGTATATCAAGGGCTTCGAGGGAAGTTGCCGGCGACTATGCCAGAAAAGCGGCAAGCGATTTCCGCGTAGTGCCAGTAAAGCGGCAATGGGGCTTGCCGCTTTACTCCAGCTTGCCGAGAAAAAAATGTGGGAGCTGGCTTGCCTGCGATGGCGCAGTACCTGCCGACCTATTCATCGACTGACACACCGCCATCGCGGGCAAGCCCGGCTCCCACAGTTTTTATTGCATACATCCAGACTACTTGGCCTGGTAGATGATCCCAGGGCTGCATTGCACCATCTGGAAGTGATCCGGCAGCCCATTGAGCGCCTCGGAAGCACCGAGGAACAGATAACCTCCGCGCTTGAGGGTGCCGTGGATGCGCAACAGGATGTCTTTCTTCACTTCAGCCGAGAAATAGATCAGCACGTTGCGGCAGAACACCATGTCGAACTTGCCCAGGCTGGCGTAGCTGTCGAGCAGGTTGAACGAGCGAAATTCGACGCGGTTCTTGATCGGCGCCTTGATCGCCCAACGCCCTGCCCCTTTGGGATCGAAGTAGCGTTGCAGGCGTTCCTGGGACAAGCCTCGGCCCAGGGCCAGGCTGTCGTACTCACCGGTCTTGCAGTTGGTGAGCATGGTGCCGGACAAGTCCGTGGCCACAATTTGCGCGCCGGCTTTCAACTGGCCAATGTTGGTTCGCTCGAACTCGTCGATGGACATCGAGATCGAGTACGGCTCCTGCCCCGAAGAACAGGCCGCCGACCAGATACGCAGGCGCTGGCCCGGGCTGGCCTTGATGGCTTCGGGCAACACTTTGTTCTTGAGCACTTCAAAGGGATAGGTATCGCGAAACCATAAGGTTTCGTTGGTGGTCATGGCATCGACCACCATTTCCTTGAGCCCACTGCGCGGCTGACCCTGGATCCGCTGGACCAACTCACCCAGGGATTTGATGCCCTGCTGTTCCATCAGCTTGTTGAGGCGGCTGGATACCAGGTACTGCTTGTTTTCACCGAGCAATATGCCACAGGCTTTTTCCAGGAAGACCCGGAACTGTTCGAAATCCAAATTACCCGTAGACAATGATGCCGCCTCTTAAATCGTGTGACCGCCGGGGGACATCCCCTAGCCGTGATCTGCTGCCTTGATCCGGTCGACTACCCGGGATGCGAGGTCATCAGGACGGAATTTGGCCAGAAAGTCATCCGCACCGACCTTCTTGACCATTGCCTGATTGAATACCCCCGACAACGAAGTATGCAGGATGATATGCAATTTTTGCATGCGTGGATCGTTACGTATCTCGGCCGTGAGCGTGTAGCCATCCATTTCCGGCATCTCGATGTCAGAGATCATCATCAAGAATTCTTCTTCGGGCTTCTTGCCCTCGTCCGCGAGCTTGCGCAGGTAATCCAGGGCTTGGCGCCCGTCATTGAGGGCCACCACCTCCACCCCGACGGTTTGCAGGCAACGTGTGACTTGCTTGCGCGCTACGGAAGAGTCGTCCACGGTCAACACGCGCAGCGAAACCGCCTTGTGTGCCGTTTCGGCATCCACCACACCGACGGAGATGGTTTCCGAGGTGGGGGCCACTTCGGCGAGGATCTTCTCCACGTCGATGATTTCCACCAACTGGTTGTCGACCCGCGTCACCGCCGTCAGGTAGTGATCGCGCCCCGTGCCCTTGGGCGGCGGATGGATCTCTTCCCAGTTCATATTGACGATGCGCTCCACCGAGCGCACCAGGAAACCCTGGGTCTTGGTGTTGTATTCGGTGATGATCACGAAAGGGTTCTGGCGGTCTTGCAAACCCGCGGCCCCCGTGGCCATTGCCAGGTCAAGAATCGGGATGGTCGCGCCACGAATGTTGGCCACGCCACACACTACCGGACTGGACTTGGGCATGATCGTCAATTTGGGACATTGCAGCACTTCACGCACTTTAAACACGTTGATGCCATACAACTGATTGCCATCCAGGCGGAAAAGCAACAACTCCAGGCGATTCTGCCCTACCAGCTGTGTGCGCTGGTTTACTGAATCCATTACACCTGCCATGCCCAGACTCCTAAATCCTAGGGGTACGACGCGTACCCAACACTAAACGGCACGAGCTTTGCTATTTACTGAGTATGGATATTAAAACGACAGTTTCCCGACACCCTGGCCGCTCACGCTACCGCAGACTGCTCTGCGCCGCGCTGGCGCTGCTTGTCTCGGGCCTGGGCGTCACGGCCCGCGCCGACAACGTTACCCTGCCTGATCTACTTATCGGCGTCACCCAAGGCTTTCTTGAGTTCACTGTAGAAGATTATCTGGCGACCACCCAGACGCCGGGGCGTTATGAAATCCAGGTCAACCAGTTGGACCCCCGTTTGCGCATGCCACTGTGCGACAAGGAATTGACAGCCACCCTGGAAAGCCCCGCCCAGCCCATCGGCCGTGTGACCGTAAAGGTGCGCTGTGAGGGCGCCTCGCCCTGGACGGTTTTTGTACCGGCTCAGGTCAAGCTGTTTCGCGACGTGGTGGTCGTGGCGAGACCGTTGAAGCGCACCGGCATCATCGGCTACGACGATGTGGCGTTGCGCGAGCGGGACATCAGCCTGATCAACCAAGGCTACCTGACGTCGCTGGACCAGGCCGTCGGGCAGAAACTCACGCGACCGGTGGTCACCGACCAAGTCCTCACGCTGGTTCATCTGGAACAGGCCGAGGTGATTCGCAAGGGTGACCAGGTGGTGATTTCCGCCAGCAGTGGCGGCCTGAACGTCAGGATGCCGGGAGAGGCGTTGTCCAATGGCGGCATGAGCGAACAGATCCGTGTCAAGAACCTCAACTCCAATCGCGTGATCAAGGCGCGAGTCACCGCGCCAGGTCAGGTCGAGGTGGCGCTATAGATGACTGGAATCAAATGCCAGCTTTTCCTACACTGTGTGCTGGATATTGAGCCGAACAGGTTTATTGTCAATCGAGCCTAAAGTTTGCCCGGGTATGGCCGAAAACATGGCAAGCGTCCAAATACCCAGAGGTTTTTCAACATGGTCATTGATTTCAGTCGTTTGAATAACGCCCCGGCCTTGCCCGGCAATACGCGCACCGGCGGTGCCAAGGACAGCGTAGAAGCCAAGCCGCAGCCCTTGCCTGCCAAAGCAGAGCAGGCCGCCGCCAGCCAGAGTGGGGAATCGGTACACCTGAGCAATGAGGCTCAACAGTTGCAAAAGGTCACTGACTCGCTGCGCGATCAACCCGTCGTCAATAAAGCCCGCGTGGCCGAGTTGAAACAGGCGATCGCCGATGGCAGCTATAAAGTCGACAGCAACCGTGTAGCCAGCAAGCTGCTCAACTTCGAAGCCGAGCGCTAGGCAAAGGCCTGCGCAGGGCTTTTGGACGCTTAAAACCCAAGGCCAGCCATGCACCACGACGAACATTTGCTCCAACTGATCATTGATGATCTGGCGCCGACGCAACAATTGCTCGAGCTGCTTAAGGAAGAATCCCTGGCCTTGTACGGCCGGGATATGCGCTTGCTGGAAGAAATCCTGGCGCGCAAACAATCGCTGATTGTCTTGCTTGAACAGCATGGCAAAAAGCGCAGTGAGATTCTGATCAGCCTGGGTCTGCCTGCCGATCATGATGGCCTGGCACAACTGGCCAGCCACTCTTCAGTTGGCGATCAACTGCTGGCACAAAGCAAAGAACTCAATCATTTGCTTGCCCAGTGCCAGGAAGCCAACCTGCTCAACGGTCAGTCGATCCAGCTTCAGCAAGCCACGACCGCCAATCAGCTGCGCATACTGCACGGCGGAGAGCCTCCGGCCCTTTACAACGCCCAAGGCTCCACCTCACGCCTGGTCAAGCCAAGCACCCGCAGCCAAGCCTGACGCCGGTTTACAGCGTGGCCTATCCAAGGCGCGCTACATACTGGCAAAATGCCGGTTCTTGCGTGTAGTCGTATTTTGCCTGGAGATGGAAGAACCGTGTTCAACGCCCTTAATGCGGAAGATGCACCGCAGCCACCCAAGGTGCTCACCACGCCTCTGGAAATCGCCAGCACGTTGCGGATGCTGCAAGAAAGCCATGACCCACTGATCATCACTTTCCACGAACGCAGCCAGCGCTTCCAGAGCTACCTGGTGGACATCGACCGGGACAGCAAGACGCTGGTACTGGACGAAATGATTCCCCGTGACGGTGAACGCTATCTTGAGAATGGCGAAGCCTTCCGTATCGAAGGTTTCCATGAGGGTGTGCGGGTTGCCTGGGAAAGCAATGGCACGTTGACCATCAGCGAAAAAGGCGGCCACCGCATCTACAGCGGCAGCCTGCCCGGCGAAGTGGTTTACCACCAACGACGCAATGCCTTCCGCGCCGCTCTTAAGCTCGCGCAATTGGTGGACATTCAGTTGGGTGGCGAGAAGCTCAAGGCGCCTATCAGCGGTAAGCTGCTGGATATCTCGGCAACCGGCTGCAAATTGCGCTTTGAAGGCGATATCTCCGAGCGTCTGCAGTTGGGCCAGGTCTATGACCGCTTTATCACTGCCCTGCCCTTCGGCAGCATGACCACCTCTGTGGAACTGCGCTACCTGCACTTCGAAGACAAGATCAACACCACCTTTGCCGGCGTGCGCTTTCACAACATGAGTGGTTTGGTGCAGCGCCAAGTGGAGCGCTTTGTCTACCAATTACAACGTGAAGCTCGGCGCTTCGATAAAGACGACGATCTTTAAGCGTTAGACGCTGAGATAAAAAAACGGGCAGATCCTGATGGGATCTGCCCGTTTTTTCGTTCAGGGGCGTGCCCTGCTTAAGTCATGGGGATGCTCGTCCGGGTCTGGTGGCTCGTGCGACTCTTCGCTCGTCGGCTCCCCGGTTTCAGGGGCGGGCTCTGGATCAGGCACAGTCACTTGCATCTGCTCCTGTACCACCTGCTCATCCACCCGCGGGTCAAGGGCAGCCACCAAGGGCGAACTGGACATGCTGTCGGGCATTGCCACGTGATGCAGCGGTGCGTCGTCGACCTGATGCAGGTTGGTCACAGCCTTGGGTCGAATGCGCCACACCAGGATCAACGCACACAAGCTGAAAAACGCATAGAGCATCTGGCTGCCGAATAGCTTCATCACCACACCTGCCAACAGCGGCCCCACGCTGGCGCCGATCCCGTAGGTCACCAGCAACATGGCCGTCAGTGACACCCGACGATCGCCTTCCACATGGTCGTTGGAAAAGGCCACAGCCAAAGGGTAAAGACAGAACTGCACCAGCGAACAGAAGAAGCCTGCCACGAACAGTACTTCCAACGGTACCTGCGTCATGATTGCCAACGGCAAGGCCGTCACCGCCAGGCACAAGGCAAAGCAGCGAATCAGCAGCGCACGATCATAGCGGTCCGACAACCAGCCCAGCGGCCACTGCACGACCAATCCAGCAAAAATGCAGCTACCCATGAACAGGCCGACTTGCTCAGTTGTCAGGCCCTGCTGAGAGGCGTAGAGCGGTGCCAAGCCGTAGAACGAACCGACGATCAACCCAGCACCCAACACGGTGCTGAGCGACTGCGGCACGCGCTTGATAAAAAAGCGCGGCTCCATCGGGGCCGGGTGCAGTGGAGCCGGGTGAATGCGCCGGGTCATGGCCACCGGGACCAGGCACAGCGCGAAGCACAGCGCCACGAGCATTAACAGCTCAAGCCCCAGATGGGGATGCATGACCAGGATCAACTGGCCCAGTACCAACCCAAGGTAGGACGCAATCATGTAGCCGCTGAACACTACGCCACGCTGCTTGGCATCCGCCTGCTCATTGAGCCAACTCTCGATAACCATGTACTGGCACATCATCCCCAAGCCCACGATCATCCGCAGCACAATCCAGGCTGGCAGCCAATCAACCAAACCGTGACCCAGCACTGCTGCGCCGACGATCCCCGCGCAGGTGGCGTAAGCACGAATATGCCCGACCCGGGCAATCAGGCGGTGCCCGAGCTTGCCGCCCAGCACCAAGCCAAAATAGTTGGCAGCCATCAGCGCACCGACCCACAAGCTGTCGACATTGTCTGCTGCCAGACGCAAAGCCAGATAAGTACTAAGCAGGCCGGAGCCGATCAGCATCATCAAGGAGGCGAAATAAAGGGCTCGAAAAGATTTCCAGATCTGGCGCATCGGCGTTCCGAGCGGCTCCTTGCGGTAAGGGGTAGGGCTATCAGCATGATAGTCCGGGGCAGTTGAATCCGGACAGGCGGCAGAGCCTGTTTACGGGGATTATTTTGTTTCACAGCTCAGACGCCACATGGGTGTCTGTGAGGTACATAACCGTGGAGATAAATACACGGCGCACCACCTGTGAACCTTGATCGTAAGCGTCCAGCCGCCCCACCTTTACTCAGGTTGAGGCGCGAGGGGTAATAGCTCATCGATCCGGCTGTTGGGCCAGCTGGGTAGTTTTTCCAGCGTATCCTTGAGCCAAGCGGCGGGTTCGATGC
>NZ_WKCD01000207.1:0-10061 GCF_021606625.1 Pseudomonas sp. PA-4-8C | reverse complement strand
GATCGCCCAAGGTGGTCTGCCCGCGCAGGCGGGTGGAGTTGAGCAGATGAGCATCCAACTGATTCATCAACCGTTGGCGATCAGCAAAGAACTGCGCTGACCTAAGATGCCCGTGCTGCCGATAGCTATCTTGATGCAGGCGTTCCATGGCCTGCAGCGTTTCGCGCAGATTGCTCAGGTGTTTTTCCATCACCACCGCACTGACGCCGAGCCAGGTTGAGGTATGGCCGATGAAACCGGCGATCTCTGCACCGTGGCGATACAGAAAGTCAGCCTCGTCCGGCGTCAGCTCATCCAGTGATGCGCTGACGTGTTGTGCAGCCTGCATCAGCTGAGCTTCTTCATACGAGCAGGAGGTGTTTTTCGGATCGCTGAGCACGATCATCGAACCAGCTTTGACGTGGCCTGTGTTGGGATTCAGCGATTGAAACTTGCGCATTACAGCCGGGTCGAGCGCGGGGAAAAGTGTGGCTTCCAGGGCCTCACGGGTCATGCTCTGGGGCACGATATAGAAACCAGGCTCCTGGCCGTGCGCACCACTGAATGTAGGGGGCGCTGTATGAGCGGACGGCACGAAACCAGATTGATGCGGTGCTGCGGCGCTGCCGTTTACAACTGATGCACTCGATGGAGCAACTCTCTGGCCCATGGGTGATGGGGCGCTCTGGTTTACGTAGGTGGCCGAGTACACCGAGGGAATCAGGCGAGCTCGACAAGGGCAACTGCTGAAGCTGTCCAGCGTGCCGGCCACACGTTTTCCATGACTTTGAATATGGGAAATGCCGCCCAGAATCTGGTAAGTCCCTGCATGTTTCCCGCACGTCACTCGGTCACCTTCGCGAGCGTGGAGAACACCATGCATATTAACCCTGGCGTCACCGTCGAGAATCTTGCCGCCGCATGTCGTTTTATCACCCAGACCCACAAAATGTCCTTCACTCATACACTTGCCCTTTTAGAAATTTGATTCACGTTCAAAGCGCGGCATAAAAAAAACAACACCCCTCTATAAAGCCTTTTTAATACTCACTTATTCACTGCGACCAAAAAGTCTTCTGCCTTTTGCACACCTTTACGCTCGATGAGTACGGCCAAGTTTTGAGGCGTATTGATAATTTCATCACCATTGCTGAGCGTGCTACCAACAAGCGCAAGATAACTGTTAGGTTCGCCCGCAGAGGTTTCGATATACGCTGTGGTTCCGTCGAGGTACGTGACGCAGTCGCCTTTATGTGCAGCGCGCGCACGTGAACCGTCTGCCAGTTTGAACTCAATCCCCGACGTGGTTGTTTTAATGACTCCACCGTTACGTGTCTGGCTGCCTTCGGTTGCTATTCGATAAACTGCAATAGCCGGATGAGCCTTATTTTGGGCATCTCGTTCATTAATGATCTTCAGCGCTTGTTCGCTGAAACCCGAACGTTGCTGCTCGGAAAATACAGGCATGTCTAACTCACTTAAAAAATCAGCCGACACTTCATTGGTATATAGCAAGGCGTGTGATGCACTCATCTTTATATTCCTTATTCTCAGCTTAGTTCGCCGCCCTCGCCTATTCACATCAAGGCAATGACTGGCACCCCAAACTTTGAAGAGGCATATCCCCACCGTAAAGTCAGACGTTTCCCTAAATCCTGTACTCCCTCAGCCGTTCTCAGCTCTTCACTCAAAATCGCACTCCCCTTTGGTGATTTTCATAATCAGCCGCCCAGGTGCCATTGCTAGTATCCAGACACCGCCCAGAACAATAAGGAAAACCCCATGCCATACTTCCCCGGTGTCGAGAAGGTGCGCTTCGAAGGCCCTGCCAGCACCTCTGCCCTCGCTTTTCGTCACTACGACGCCAACAAACTGATCCTCGGCAAGCCCATGCGGGAGCACCTGCGCATGGCGGCCTGTTATTGGCATACCTTCGTGTGGCCGGGGGCGGATATGTTTGGGATGGGGACATTCAAACGCCCGTGGCAGCGCAGTGGCGATCCGATGGAGGTGGCCATCGGCAAGGCCGAGGCGGCGTTTGAGTTTTTTTCCAAGCTGGGCATCGACTACTACAGCTTTCACGACACCGATGTGGCGCCCGAAGGCAGCTCGCTTAAGGAGTACCGCAACCACTTTGCGCAGATGGTCGACCACCTGGAGCGCCATCAGGAACAGACCGGCATCAAGCTGCTATGGGGCACTGCCAATTGCTTCAGTAACCCGCGCTTTGCCGCCGGGGCCGCGAGCAACCCGGACCCAGAGGTGTTCGCCTTCGCCGCCGCCCAGGTGTTCAGCGCGATGAATGCCACGCTGCGGCTCAAGGGCGCCAACTACGTGCTGTGGGGTGGCCGTGAAGGGTATGAGACCTTGCTCAACACCGACCTCAAGCGCGAGCGCGAACAGCTCGGGCGTTTTATGCGCATGGTGGTGGAACACAAGCACAAGATCGGCTTCAAGGGTGACCTGTTGATCGAGCCCAAGCCCCAGGAGCCGACCAAGCACCAATACGATTACGACAGCGCCACCGTGTTCGGCTTCCTGCATGAGTACGGCCTGGAACACGAGATCAAAGTGAACATCGAGGCCAACCACGCGACGCTGGCCGGGCACAGTTTTCATCATGAGATCGCCACCGCCGTGTCGTTGGGGATCTTCGGCAGCATCGACGCCAACCGCGGCGACCCGCAGAACGGTTGGGACACCGACCAGTTCCCCAACAGCGTCGAGGAAATGACCCTGGCCACCTATGAAATCCTCAAGGCCGGTGGGTTCAAGAACGGCGGCTATAACTTCGATTCCAAGGTGCGCCGCCAGAGCCTCGACGAGGTAGACCTGTTCCACGGGCATGTCGCCGCCATGGATGTGCTGGCCCTGGCGTTGGAGCGTGCGGCGGCGATGGTGCAGGACGACCGCTTGCAGCAGTTCAAGGAGCAGCGTTATGCCGGCTGGCAGCAGCCATTGGGCCAGGCGGTGTTGGCTGGGGAGTTCAGCCTGGAATCATTGGCTGAACATGCCTTTGCCAACGCGCTGGACCCACAGGCGGTGAGTGGGCGCCAGGAGATGCTTGAAGGCGTTGTGAATCGGTTTATCTATCGGTGACATTTGCACGACAAATCTCTGCACAGAGCGTCGAGTGACGCTCTACAGTTCAACCCGCACCACGCTGTGTCTTTCCAACAACAATAAAAGGACGCACCACCATGAAGTCATTCAAACCTGCCCTGCTCGCCGCAGCCCTGGCGCTGTTCGCCCTGCCGGTAATGGCCGACCCTGCGCACCCGAAAATCGGTTTTTCCATCGACGACCTGCGCCTGGAGCGCTGGTCCCGCGACCGTGATTACTTTGTTGCCGCCGCAGAAAAGCTCGACGCCAAGGTGTTCGTGCAGTCTGCCGATGCCAACGAACAGAAGCAGATTGCCCAGATCGAAAACCTCATCTCCCGGGGCGTCGATGTGATCGTGATCGTGCCGTTCAACGCCACGGTGCTGACCAACGCGGTGGCCGAAGCCAAGAAGGCCGGGATCAAGGTAGTGTCCTATGACCGCCTGATCCTCAATGCCGACATCGACGCCTACATTTCCTTCGATAACGAAAAAGTCGGCGAGATGCAGGCCAGCGGCGTGTTGCAAGCGGCGCCCAAGGGCAATTATTTCCTGCTCGGCGGTGCGCCGACGGACAACAACGCCAAGGTGCTGCGCGAAGGTCAGATGAAGGTGCTGCAACCGGCCATCGACAACGGTGATATCAAGATCGTCGGCCAGCAATGGGTCAAGGAATGGAACCCCACCGAAGCCTTGAGCATCGTCGAAAACGCCCTGACCCGTAACGACAACAAGATCGACGCTATTGTCGCCTCCAACGACGCCACCGCCGGCGGTGCGATCCAGGCCCTGGCTGCGCAGAAGCTGGCGGGCAAGGTGCCGATCTCCGGCCAGGACGCTGACCTGGCGGCGATCAAGCGCGTGATCGATGGCACCCAGACCATGACCGTGTACAAGCCACTCAAGCTGATCGCCACCGAAGCGGCCAAGCTTTCGGTGCAACTGGCGCGCAGTGAAAAGCCTACCTATAGCTCGCAATATGACAATGGCAGCAAGAAGGTCGACACCATCTTGCTCACGCCGACGCCGTTGACCAAAGCCAACATCGATGTGTTGGAGAAAGACGGCTTCTATACCAAAGAGCAGATCGGCCTGTAGGTGCTGGCAGGCAGCCCGTGTCGCCTGGGGTTTTTTCGCGAGCAAGCTCGCTCCTACAGTGACGGTGTTTCGTCGGCCTTTTGTGTGAGCCATTGCCATGTCGCATTACCTGCTGCAAATGAACGGCATCGTCAAAAGCTTTGGCGGTGTCAACGCCCTCAACGGCATCGATATCAAGGTCAAACCTGGGGAGTGTGTGGGCCTGTGCGGCGAGAACGGTGCGGGGAAATCCACCTTGATGAAGGTGCTCTCGGCGGTGTACCCCCACGGCACCTGGGAGGGGGAAATTCTCTGGGATGGGCAGCCGCTCAAGGCCCAGTCCATCCGCGAAACCGAGGCCGCCGGCATTGTCATCATTCACCAGGAACTGACCCTGGTGCCCGACCTGTCGGTGGCCGAGAACATTTTCATGGGCCACGAACTGACCCTGCCCGGTGGGCGCATGAACTACCCGGCGATGCTGCACCGCGCCGAAGCCTTGATGCGTGAACTCAAGGTACCGGACATGAATGTGGCGCTGCCGGTGTCGCAGTATGGCGGCGGCTACCAGCAGTTGGTGGAGATCGCCAAGGCCCTGAACAAACAGGCACGCCTGTTGATCCTCGACGAGCCCTCCTCGGCCCTCACCCGTGGCGAAATCGAGGTGCTGCTGGACATCATCCGGGGCCTCAAGGCCAAGGGCGTAGCCTGTGTGTACATCTCGCACAAGCTCGATGAAGTGGCGGCGGTGTGCGACACCATTGCGGTGATTCGCGACGGCAAGCACATCGCGACCACCGCCATGGCAGACATGGACATCCCGCAGATCATCACGCAGATGGTCGGCCGCGAAATGAGCAACCTCTACCCCACCGAGCCCCATGACGTGGGCGAGGTGATCTTCGAGGCGCGTAACGTCACCTGCTACGACGTCGACAACCCCAAGCGCAAGCGCGTCGACGACATCTCCTTCGTGCTCAGGCGCGGCGAAATCCTCGGCATCGCCGGTTTGGTGGGCGCCGGGCGCACAGAGCTGGTGTCGGCGCTGTTTGGCGCTTACCCCGGCCGCTACAGCGCCGAGGTGTGGCTGGATGGCCAGGTGATCGACACGCGCACGCCGCTCAAGTCGATCCGCGCCGGGCTGTGCATGGTCCCAGAAGACCGCAAGCGCCAAGGCATCATCCCCGACCTCGGCGTGGGCCAGAACATCACCCTGGCGGTGCTCGACACCTACGCGCACCTGACCCGCATCAACGCCGAAGCCGAACTGGGCAGCATCGACCAGCAAATCAGCCGCATGCACCTCAAGACCGCCAGCCCGTCGCTGCCGATCACCAGCCTCTCAGGCGGCAACCAGCAAAAGGCCGTGTTGGCGAAAATGCTGATGACCCAGCCCAAGGTGCTGATCCTCGACGAACCCACACGTGGCGTGGACGTGGGCGCCAAGTACGAGATCTACAAACTGATGGGCGCGCTGGCGGCCGAAGGCGTGTCGATCATCATGGTCTCTTCGGAATTGGCCGAAGTGCTCGGCGTGTCCAACCGCGTGCTGGTGATTGGCGACGGCCAGTTGCGAGGGGATTTCATCAATGACGGGCTCACCCAGGAACAGGTGCTCGCCGCCGCGCTCAGCCATAACAATACTGATCGGAAGACCGCGTAGAT
Source organism: Pseudomonas sp. PA-4-8C (assembly GCF_021606625.1). Lineage (NCBI taxonomy): Bacteria > Pseudomonadati > Pseudomonadota > Gammaproteobacteria > Pseudomonadales > Pseudomonadaceae > Pseudomonas > Pseudomonas sp. PA-4-8C. The sequence continues at coordinate 4,239 of NZ_WKCD01000207.1, read as the reverse complement.
GAACCAGGTCAAACACCTTTTCACCCGCTACAAAATGCTCGCGTTGGTGATCGCCGTCGCGTTCATCTGGCTGTTTTTCAGTTGGCAGACCGAGGGCGGCTTTCTCACCCCGCGCAACCTCTCCAACCTGCTGCGGCAGATGTCGATCACCGGGATATTGGCGTGCGGCATGGTGCTGGTGATTATCAGCGGCGAGATCGACTTGTCGGTGGGCTCACTGCTCGGGCTGTTGGGCGGGTTGGCAGCGATTCTGGATGTGGTCTATCACGTGCCGCTATTGGCCAACCTGAGCCTGGTGGCGCTGTGCGGCTTGATGATCGGCCTGGCCAACGGCTACATGACCGCTTACCTGCGCATCCCCTCGTTCATCGTCGGCCTGGGCGGGATGTTGGCGTTTCGCGGGATTCTGCTGGGGATTACCGGCGGCACCACCATTGCGCCGGTGTCGCCGTCGCTGGTGTATGTGGGCCAGGGGTATTTGCCCCACAACGTCGGTATCGCGCTTGGGATATTGCTGTTTGCCTTGACGCTGTTCCTCACCTGGAAACAACGGCGCAACCGTGCGCTGCATGGGTTGGCCGCGCACTCACTGCTGCGCGATGCACTGCGCGTGGTGCTGATTGGCGCGGTGCTCGCAGGCTTTGTCACCACCCTCAACCGCTACGACGGCATCCCCGTGCCGGTGCTGCTGTTGCTGGCGCTGCTGGGGGTGTTCAGCTATGTCACGCACCAGACCGTGTTCGGCCGCCGGGTGTATGCGGTGGGCAGCAATATGGAGGCCACGCGGCTGTCGGGCATCAATGTGCAAGCGGTGAAACTGTGGATCTTCGGCATCATGGGCGTGATGTGCGCGCTGGCCGGCCTGGTCAATACCGCGAGGCTGGCGGCGGGTTCGCCGTCGGCGGGCAACATGGGCGAACTCGACGCCATCGCCGCGTGCTTTATTGGCGGCACTTCGATGCGCGGTGGGTCGGGCACGGTGTATGGCGCGTTGCTGGGGGCGCTGGTGATTACCAGCCTAGACAACGGCATGTCGATGCTCGATGTGGACAGCTACTGGCAGATGATCGTCAAGGGCAGCATTTTGGTGCTGGCGGTGTGGGTAGATGTGAGTACGCGCTCGGGCAGGCGATAACTCGTCCGCCAGAACATCATCGATTACCTGTGGGAGCTGGCTTGCCTGCAATAACGGCCTGACAGCTGATCTCCATCTACCTGACACCCCACGGTCAAACTGTGGGAGCTGGCTTGCCTGCGAAGGCGGCCTGACAGTCAACACAGTTGGATTGTGTGCATATCCATTCCTGCGGTAACGGCCACCTAGGGTTCCGCTCTGACAGCGGCTCACTTTTGAAAAGAGCCCAAAAGTAAGCAAAAGGCTCTTGCCCCACCACTCGGCACCTCGCCTAGGCTCGGTGTGCCCGTAATCCGCCAGTGATTTGGGGGGGCCGCCGCCACGCGCCATCCATGGCGCGGGGCGGCTAAACCGGCATCCCTGCCGGTTTACCCCCCAAATCACTGTCGAATTCCGGCCAGCATGGTTTGACGGGGCGCTTAAGATCAAAAGCAGATCAAGATCAAGAGCGGCTCGCTTCGCATCGTGGTTAGCGGCGATTGCAGGCAAGCCACATTGATCGTATTGCAGCGTGGGTTAGTGGCATTTGGTCATGGTTTGTAAAGGGCCAGCAAGGCGTGTCCCTTTAAATTGCAGGACGTTTCCTAGACAATCCTTGCCGCCTTGTGCCTGCTGGAATCGGTGGCTAGTCTGCGGTCCGTCACTGCCAAATCAGTGATCGGGTTTAGTCGCCCGGATTCGAGCAAGCGTTTGGTCCCATAACGTTTTTATGGTGGCTGTGCGCGGGGCGCCCTCGGGTGCGCCGGATGCTCTGGACCGGTCGACTAACCTGCGTACAGCCGCCACCCTACGTTTAGTCGCGAAGCGTGTCGGCTCCATGAACATTCCGGAGCTATACCATGAATAAAGTACTACCAGACCCACCCATCGATCCCGCAAAAGACCGCGCCGCCTTCAACCGCGCCATCGACCATTACCTGCCTACCCAAGGCTTCCACTGTGTCAACGAAGACCTGAGTTTCGAGGACGCCCTGCTCTACACCGCCTGCCTGCTCGACAGTGCCTCTGCCACGGCGCTGGATTGCGGCGAGCTGCTGCAAAGCCCTGAGCGGGCGAAGATCCTGGCGGTGTGGCATTTGCTGGAAATTGCAAAAACCACCGTAGATCGCTCCATCGAGTGCCTGACCGGCACCAAGGCCACTGCCTAAACGCGGTTAAAACTGTGGGAGCGGGCTTGCCTGCGAAGGCGGTGTGTCAGTCATTGCATTTGCTGCTGTACTAACGCCATCGCAGGCAAGCCAGCTCCCACATCTGATCTTCATGGCTCCCACATTGATCTCATTTTTCCCTCGGGTTATTGCGGATAAAAACTAAAAGTCCATAATGGACAAATTAGTTTATACGGAGAACCCCATGTCCGCGACGCCCCTCGTTATCGACCAAGCCCAGGCCCGTACCTTGCTGGCTCAAGTCGACGTGCCGTTGATCCTGCGCAAGCTGTTCCGCGACCTCGCCGCCGGGCACGCGGTGCAGCCGGCGCAACAATTGGTGGAGTTTCCCCAGGGTGCCGGGGATTTCATCAACTACTTGGGCGTATTGGCCGAAGACGGGGTGTACGGGGTCAAGACTTCGCCCTACATCGTGCGTGAGCAAGGCCCGTTGGTGACGGCCTGGACCCTGTTGATGTCGATGCACAGCGGCCAGCCGTTGCTGTTGTGCGATGCCGCTGAATTGACCACCGCACGCACCGCCGCCACCACGGCCTTGGCGGTGGATGCGCTGGCTCCGGCGGCGGCGCAACGTTTGGCGATTATCGGCAGCGGCAAGGTCGCCCAAGCGCACCTGCGTTATGTGCAGAACCTACGCGACTGGCAGCAAATCTGCCTGTACTCACCGAGCCTGGACAGCGCCAGCGCCGAAACACGCGCGCAGTTGGCCTGCCTGGACCCGCGCCTGACCCTCGCCGCCACCTGCGAGGCCGCCCTTGAAGACGCGGATGTGATCCTGCTGTGCACCTCGTCCGCTGGCCCGGTCATCGACCCGTCACGCTTGAGCAAACCCGCGTTGATCACCTCCATCAGCACCAACGCGCCACGCGCCCATGAAGTGCCGCCGCACTGCCTCAACCAGATGCACGTGTTCTGCGACTACCGCCAGACCACCCCGGATTCGGCCGGTGAGATGCTGATCGCCAGCGAACAGCACGGCTGGGACAAACGCACAATTGTCGGCGACCTGCCCGAGTTGTTCAGCGACATGGCCCAGCGCCCGGACTACGATCGTCACGTGTTTTTCCGCTCCATCGGCCTGGGCCTGGAAGACATCGCCCTGGCCAATGCCCTGTACCGACTGTAGGAGCGAGCTTGCTCGCGAAGACCTCACAGCTACTGCGTTTACACAGGGTGGGCGCGTTATCGTTAACGTTTTTCGCGAGCAAGCTCGCTCCTACAAGGCTTATTTCAGGAGATATCCATGAGCCAGGCAGACTTCATCATTATCGGCGGCGGCATCGCCGGCGCGTCCACCGGGTTCTGGTTGTCGCAGCACGGCAAGGTGCTGGTGCTGGAGCGTGAAAACCACCCGGCCTATCACTCCACCGGGCGTTCGGCAGCGCTCTACACCGCCGCGTACGGCACCCCGCAGGTACGCGCGCTGACCTTGGCCAGCCGGGCCTTTTTCGACCAGCCACCCGCAGGCTTCTGCGAACATCCCCTGCTGACGCCCCGGGGCGAAATGACCGTTGATTTCAACGGTGACCCGGCCGAACTCGACAGCCAGTACCTGAGCGCCAAGGCCACCGTGGCGCAGGTGCAGCGCCTGACGGTCGATGAAGCCTGTGCACGCCTGCCGATCCTGCGCCGTGAAAAAGTCCACGGGGCAATCTACGACCCCACCGCCTGTGACATCGACACCGACGCCCTGCATCAAGGCTACCTGCGCGGTATCCGCCGCAACCAGGGCGACGTGCGCACCGACAGCCATGTGCTGGGCTTAAGCCGCGACGCCGACGGCCTGTGGCAGGTGCGCACCCAGCATGCGATCTACACTGCGCCGGTCATCATCAACGCCGCCGGCGCCTGGGCCGACCATATCGGCGGGCTGGCGGGTGCTGCGTCCATCGGCTTGCAGCCCAAGCGCCGCTCGGCCTTTGTCTTCGCCGGCCC
>NZ_WKCD01000206.1:0-10194 GCF_021606625.1 Pseudomonas sp. PA-4-8C | reverse complement strand
ACGCAGGGTCTGTCCAACCGCGTAGTGCACCGCCTCGACCGCCCCGCTGAGGTTGGGCGTAAAGGCGTAGTCGGCGCGCAGTTGCCCGTAGGCGCCGGTCCAGCGCTCACCTTGGCCCGCCGTGCCCGCCACGGCCAGGTTGGGCTGGGTGTAGACGGCGTCTGCGGTGGTCTGCCGCCACAGCAGGCCGACAGCGGTTTGCACGCTGAGCTTGGCGAGGGGCTTGACGGTAATCGACGGCTTGACGTGGATCAGGTTGCTGTAGCCGGTATAACCCGCCAGGGAAAAGTAATAGCCATTGGGGAACAGCGGGTTGAAGGTGCCGACCTTGCCGTCATGGGCCTTGCGGTCACCGGAGGCGATATCCAGTTGCAGGCCGATACGCGGCTTCCAAGCCAGCGTGTCAAAGGTGTAGCCGGTGCGGCTGCCACCGGCCCAGGCGCGAATCGTCTTGCTGCCCACCGAGCCGCGTTGCAGCATGGCTTCGACATCCCAGTCGAACCCCTGGGCTGCGCCACCGAGGCGGGCGTCTAGCAACTGGCGGGTTTCGTCGCCGTCGGCGTCCAGGTAATGGGCGGCACTGCGCTCGTATACGCCGTAATAGGCCGACAGCTCATTGGTGCCGCCCACCAGCCGCTCGACCCGTAGCATGTGGAAGCGCGCGTCGCTGTTGGACTTATCGTCGAAATGCCGGCCATCCTGGTACTGCACCGGTTGGCTGGCGATCCCGATAAAGCGCCATTGCGGCGTTTCCCAGTCCGCCCACAACGCATCGAAGGACTGCCGCACATTCGGGCCGTCCCGTGACGAGATGAAGCGCTGCAAGTCGAAGGCGAAATCCTGGCGGCCAGCCCGTGCCTTGAAGGTGCCAGCGCTGAAGGTCTTCACGTATTCGGCAAAGGCCAGGCGCAGGTCGACGCGGTTCTGGTCGGCACCGCCAATCGTGGTCTTGTCATAGGCCCGCACATCTTCCAACTGGGTGAACAGCCGCCAGTGTTCGTTCAGGTGCAAGTCGGCGTGCACCTGAAAGCGCTGGATCAGGTAGCGGTCACGCGCTACATCCCGCACGCCGAACCCGCTGGCGTCGTTCATCTCGAAGCGTTCACGCAAGGTTGCGCCCAACGACAAGTAGGTGAACGGGTTGGCGGCGGACAGTGGGATGTACTTGAGGTTGTCCAAAGGTTGCGTGCGCAATGCCGGGTCCTTGAGCACAGACCAGTCTTCCTGCCAGCGGTTGGCCTTGATCGCCGGGCGAACCGGCTGGTCGTCGGCCTGCACGCCGCCAGCAAGCAACGGCCACAGCACCGCCAGGCTCCAGCCTGCGTGACGAATCATTTTGCCGCGCTGAGTTGGTGGATTTCTGCGACATAACCGCCTGGGAACTCCACCAACGCACTGCGCCGACCTTTGCTGTCGAACGCCGGCACCAGCACTGTGGCGCCAGAGCCAGTGGCCTTGCCCAGGGTGGCGGCCAGGTCGCTGACCTGATAACCGGTGGTGTCGTGGCCGAACGGGTAGGGCAGTTGGCCGTTGGTGACCAGCACCGCCATGCGCCCGAACGGCGATTCGATATCAACCCGGCGGTAGTGGCCGCCGGCCTGGCCGACATCAACGCCTGGGGCGTGCTTGTCGTCGCTCAACACCTTGCCGTGGGAGAAACCCAGGAACGCCTTGATAAACCGCTCGGCGCTGTCGTTGGACACATACACACGGTTTTCCGGCACGGTGTCGAAGGCGGCGTAATCCGGGGTCTTGGTGTGCCAGTACAGCTGCATGTTCACGCCACCCGGCCATTGCACCACGGCATCACGGCCGATGGGGTCGGGGAAATCGCTGACGATCACGTCGGCGCCATTTTCCCGCGCGGCCTTGAGGGCCATGTCCATGTCCTTGACCAGATAGCCGTTGCGTTCCTGGCCGAAGGGGTGGGGTACGGGGGTGGTAAAGCCGAACAACGACACGGTGCCCGCCGGGGTCTGCAGCAGTTGCGAGGTGGTGCTGCTCGGCACCGGCAGCACGTTGACCACGACCTGGGGCGTGCTTTTGCCGCCGAAGGTGGCGAGGAAACTCTGGGCAAAACGGTCCACATCGGCCGGTGCCACATACACATGGCTGGTGTCGTACTGCGGCGCCACGGCCACGCTTGGGGTGGCGGCGAACGCGCTGCTCATCATCGCACTTGCCAGCAGCGTCAATGCCAGCGATACCTTGGTTGTTGTGTTACCCATGCCCGTTCTCCAGCGCTTATGAGGGTTCGAAAGCGGTGAGGTTAGGGGGGGCAGGGTTGTGGGGGATTGTATGGACGTGCTCGGTTGAACGTTTCAGCTACGCGGTCCAGACAGCGGCCGCCTATCTACCTGACACCCCTCAACCCAAATGTGAGGGTTAACTTGCCTCTACCTGACACCCCCGCAATCAAACTGTGGGAGCTGGCTTGCCTGCGATGACGGCCTGCCAGCCGACGCCTATCTCCCTGACACCCCGCAATCAAACTGTGGGAGCGGGCTTGCTCGCGAAGGCGGCCCAGCAGTCAACACAGTTGGATTGGGTACATATCCATTTCTGCGGTAACGGCCACTTAGGGTTCCGCCCTGACGGCGTCTTACTTTTGAAAAGCGCAAAAGTAAGCAAAACGCTCTTGCCCCACCACTCGGCACCTCGCTTAGGCTCGGTGTGCCCGAACACAGGCTTGAATCCGTGGGCCGCCGCCACGCGCCATCCATGGCGCGGGGCGGCTAACCCGGCGTCCTGCCGGGTTACCCACGAATTCAAGCCTGCGTTCGGCCAGCGTGGTTTAACGGGGCGCCTGAGATCAAGATCACAAGCAGATCAAGATCAAGAGCGGCTCGCTTCGCATCGTGGTTACTGTGGAGTGTGCAACCTGCAGGTTGTGCATCTACTGCACTACCGCTTTCGCAGGCAAGCCAGCTCCCACATTTGATCTTTGTTACCTTGAGCGTTGCGTTCGCTTGACTGCTCGGCACTGGGACTGCCCACACATTTGGATCGCGGGGCATCAGTTAAATAGCCGTTGTCTGTCACGCCACCATGATGATCTTCGACACCAATTCCACCACCGTCTTGGCCTGGAGTTTCTTCATCAGCCGCGCCCGGTGCACCTCAACGGTGCGGTGGGAGATTGCCAGGCGCAGGGCGATTTCCTTGGATTTGAAGCCGTTGACGATGTGCATGGCGATTTCCCGCTCACGGGGCGTGAGGTCGCCGGTGCCCTGGTGCATGCGGTCCAGGCGTTCGAAGTGCCAGATCATCAGTTTGAACGGGTCTTTGGGCGTGAGGGTGTAGCCGTGGGATTTGGCCCAGAACACCTCGCCGTTGTGGTGCTGCATGAAGCGTTCATCGGAATAAAAGCCGTTGTCGCTGTCGAGCAGCCAGTCATGGCTGCGCTTGCCGATGGCGTGGTAGTCGGCCTGGGACGGGTAGATCAGCAGAGTCAGCTGGTTGACCAGTGCGTCGCGCGTATAGCCGAACAGCTTCAGGAAAGCGTCGTTGCAGTCGAGTATCACGCGGTCGCTGGTGACGATCTGCGGTGCAGGGGACAGCTTGAACGCCAGGCGTTCGAGGTCGGGGAATTGCTGGGCTAGCGCGGTCATGGGGCATCCTGCCTCGTTGTTCAATGCCCTGGGGCGCTACTTACCCGTGTAAGTAGTTACACGAATTGGCGCACGATCAGGGGTGGGTCATTGTAAGTAAAGTCCGAATCAAGAACAGAAGAAATTGATTATGCCTGCTGATTGCGTCTCCATAGTTGCCGCTGGTCACTCCCGTTTTGGTCGCCTGGAAGGCACGACGCTGGAAGACCTGATCGTCCAGGTGACCCGGGAAGCCCTGAGCGACGCTGAGATTGACGCGTCGCAAATCGATGCGTTATTCCTCGGCCATTTCAATTCGGGGCTGGTGCCCGATGGGTTTGCCGCCTCATTGCTGCTGCAGGCCGACCCCGGGCTGCGCTTCAAACCGGCTACCCGCTGTGAAAACGCCTGTGCGTCCGGCTCGGCGGCGATTCAGGCGGGGGTCAACGCGATCCTCTCCGGCAGCGCTGAGCTGGTGCTGGTGGTGGGCGCCGAGAAGATGACCCACACCAGCACCGCCGCGGTCACCCAAGCCTTGGCCGGGGCCGGCTACCAGAACGACCCGGCCGAAGCCGGCCTGAGTTTCCCCCAGTTGTTCGGCCGCGCCGCGCGCCAATACGCCGAGCGTTACCACTGCCCGCTGGGCTCGATGGCGGCCATCGCCACCAAAAACCACTCCAATGCCATGGCCAACCCGCTGGCGCAGATGCATCGGGAGATGAATTTCGAGCACTGCAACAACGTGTCCCAAAGCAACCCGTTCGTGGCTGACTCCCTGCGCCTGACCGATTGCTCGCTGATCAGCGACGGCGCCGCCGCGATCATCCTCGCCTCGCCCAAACGTGCGCGCGCGTTTCGTCGCGAGGTGCAGATACGTGCAATGACCCAGGTCAACGACACGCTGCCCATCGCCCAACGCGACATCCTCGCCTTCGAGGGCCCACAGCGGGCGATTCACTCAGCATTGCGCGGCGCAAATGTGACCCTGGCCGACCTGAGTTTCGCCGAGGTGCACGACTGCTTCACCATCGCCGAGCTGCTGATCTACGAAGCCATGGGCCTGGCGCCCAAGGGCGAAGGCCATCGCGTGCTCGACAGCGGCGTGGTGCGCGCCGGCGGGCGCTTGCCGGTGAACCTTTCCGGCGGGCTCAAGGCCAAGGGGCATCCCGTTGGCGCCACGGGGGTGTCCATGCATGCCCTGGCGTTCCGGCAACTGACCGGCGAGCCGATTGGTCTGACGGTGCCCAACCCGGAGTTCGGCCTGGTGTTCAACATGGGCGGCATGGCGGTGGCCAACTACGCCTCGGTCCTGCAGGCACGCCGGAGCTGAGCCATGAACATTGCCAACTGGCTGCACGACACCCAGCGCCGGGCCCCGCAACGCCCGGCCTTGTTCGACGGCAGCGTGCAAGTGGCCGACTACGCCACCTTCGCCGCCCACGTGCGCCAACGCGCCGCGCACCTGGTGGAGCAGCATGGCCTGGTGCCGGGAGACGCGGTGGCGCTGCTGATGAAAAACAGCTGCGACTACCTGGAACTGCTCTACGCCATCTGGTGGATGGGCGGGGTGGCGGTGCCGATCAACGCCAAGCTGCACCCCAGCGAAGCGGCGTGGATTACCGATAATGCCGAGGCGCGGCTGATCTTTACCGACGGCGGCCAGGTATTTTCATCGCGGGATTTGCCCGTGCATTGCACGGAACTGGACGGCCACCCGCTGCCGCCCAGCCATGGTTGGCCGACCCTGGAACAGCCGGTGCCCCGCCAGGATCACGACCTCGCCTGGCTGTTCTACACCTCCGGCACCACCGGGCGCTCCAAAGGCGTGATGCTGTCCCACGGCAACCTGATCGCCATGTCGCTGTGCTACGCCACGGATGTCGATCAAGTGAACGCCGACGATGCGGCGCTGTATGCCGCGCCCATGTCCCACGGCGCCGGCCTGTACAACTTCATCCATGTGCGCTGCGGCGCCCGCCATGTGGTGCCGGCCTCCCATGGCTTCGATGCCGCCGAGCTGTTCGGGCTGGCCGAGCACATGGGCGATGTGTCGTTGTTTGCTGCGCCGACCATGGTCAAACGCATGGTCGAGCAGGCGCGGCGCCAGGATTATCACGGCGCCGGCATCAAGACCATCGTCTACGGCGGCGGCCCCATGTACCTGGCCGACCTGCGCGAAGCAGTCGACACCTTCGGCCCGCGCCTGGTGCAGATCTACGGCCAGGGCGAGAGCCCGATGACCATCAGCGTCTTGCCCCGCGCCTTGATCGCCGAACGCCAGCGTCCCGACTGGGCCACCCTGGCCGCCTCGGTGGGCCACGCGCAAGCCTGTGTGGAGATCCGCATCCTCGATGCCGAGCGCCAGCCACTGCCCACCGGCCAGCGCGGCGAAATCGCGGTGCGTGGCGCCACGGTGATGCAAGGCTACTGGCGCAACCCGCAAGCCACGCGCCAGACGCTGGTGGATGGTTGGCTGCTGACCGGCGATATCGGTTACCTCGACCCGGCCGGCTACCTGACGCTCACGGACCGCTCCAAGGACGTGATCATCAGTGGCGGCAGCAACGTGTACCCCCGTGAAGTCGAGGAAGTGCTGGCCCAGCATCCCGAGGTGTTCGAAGTGTGCGTGGTGGGCGAGCCGGACGCGCAATGGGGTGAATCGGTGGTGGCCTTCGTGGTGACCCGCAGCGGTCAGCCCCTGGACGAAGGCGAACTCACCGCGTGGTTCCTGGCGCGGATGGCCTCGTTCAAAAAACCAAAAAAATATGTGTGGCGCAGCGACTTGCCCAAGAACAGCTACGGCAAGATTCTCAAGACCGACTTGCGGCAGTGGTTGAAAGCAGCGAGTATCGCCGCGCTTTAACATGGATCGATAATCAGACAAGGAGTCCCCACGATGGGCAATCCCGCACAAGACACCGTCCGCAAGCGCCGCCGTGCGTTTCTCGGTGCCACCTCCGGCCACTTGATCGAGTGGTACGACTACGGCGTGTATGGCTTTCTCGCGGTCTATATCGGCCAGGCGTTCTTCGTCTCCGATGACCCCACCACCAGCCTGTTGGCCAGCTTTGCCGCGTTTGCGCTGAGCTTCTTTATCCGCCCCTTGGGTGGGCTGTTCTTCGGCCCGCTGGCGGACAAGATCGGCCGGCGCAAAACCCTGATCATGGCGCTGGTGATGATGACCGGCTCCACGGTGATGCTGGGCCTGTTGCCGACCTACGCCAGCCTGGGCATCGCCGCACCGATCTTGTTGATCCTGGTGCGCTGCGTGCAGGGCTTCTCGGCGGGCGGCGAGATCGGCACCGTCACCAGCTTCATCTCTGAATACGCCGGCCCCGGTCGCCGCGGCTTTGCCACTTGCTGGCTGATGGTCACCGCCGTGCTCGGCCTGCTGCTCGGTGGCGCCGTGGCCAATGGCATGACCTGGGTGCTGGGCGCCGAGGTCATGCAGGAATGGGCCTGGCGCGTACCGTTCCTGATCGCCGCGCCCCTGGGCTTTATCTCCATGTACATCCGCCTCAAGCTCGAAGACAGCCCTGAGTTCCTGGCCCTGCAACGTGCCGGGCAAACGTCGCGGGCGCCGCTGCGGGAGGTCTGGCAGTGGAAGCGTGCGATTGCCCTGGTGTTCTTTATCATCACCTTGCACAGCTCGATCTTTTACCTGGTGCTGACCTTCGCCTCGACCTACATGGCCAAGATCCTCAAGTTCGACAGCGGCACCACCTTGCTGTACGTGTTCGTCGCCAGCTTCTCGGCGGCCTTCGTGATGCCGTTTGGCGGAGCCTTTACCGATAAATACGGGCGCAAGCCGTTCCTGATGGTGATCGGCACACTGGCGACCCTGGCGATGTTCTGGCTGTTCAAATCCGCCCCGACCGCCACCCCGGCGACCTTCTTCGCACCGTTGATGGCGGTGGCGATTTTGTTCGGGCTGTATGCATCCTCGACCTATGCGCTGATGAGTGAGCTGCTGCCCACGCGCATTCGTTCTACCGGGATTGCGGTGGCTTATAACGTGCCGGTGGCGGTGTTCGGCGGCAGTGCGCCGTTGATTTCCACCTGGCTTATCAAGGTGACAGGCGACATTACCTCGCCGTGGTATTTCTACGTGGCGACCGGGGTGGTGTCGTTGCTGGCGTTGGTGGTGTTGCGCAAGGAAGATTTTGTCGCCAGCGCTCACTCCACGGCAGTGCCTGCCAGCGCTGCGCTGGCTTGAAGCACGAACACCCCGTAGGAGCGAGCTTGCTCGCGAAAAACGCAAAGGCGCCGCGCTTCTTCAGGATGCACGCGTTATCGTTGACGCTTTTCGCGAGCAAGCTCGCTCCTACAGGTACAGAGAATTGCCATGCCGGCCACCCGCTTGACCCTGATCTGCCACGCCATCACGCCCCTGCAAAAGCAGGGGCGTTTCTCTGATGACGAGTCCGTCACGATGGACTGGCAGGGCGCGGCCTTGTCCCTGGCCGGCCGCTACAAACAACAGGCACGCCTGCTGTGCGGCCCCGAGGCCAGAACCTGCCAGAGCGCTGGCTTGTTCGGCGATAACGCCCAGGTCGACCCCGCCTTACGCGACCTTGATGTCGGCGCATGGAAAGGCCAGCGCATCGGCCAACTCGACAGCGCAACCTTGAACACCTGGGCCACCGACAGCGCCAGTGCAGTCCACGGCGGCGAGTCGGTGGGTCAGTTGTGCATTAGGGTTGGCCAATGGCTCAACTCCCTCGAAACCCACCCCGGCCATGTCATCGCCGTGACCCACCCGTTCGTCATCCGCGCGGCGATGCTGTCCGTCATGCAGTTGCCGATCTCGATGTTCTACCGGATCGACGTCGAGCCATTGTCCGCCACCGAGCTACGCTTCAACGGCGTGTGGCGCCTGCGCCTGGAAACTTCCGCCTGATTCCCGGAACATGGCAAAATCAACGCCCCGCACTGAGAGCACCCCATGAAACGCATCCTGATCATCGGCATTGGCGCCGGCAACCCTGACTACATCACGATGCAGGCCGTGAAGGCGCTGAACCGTACCGACGTGTTCTTCCTGATGGACAAGGGCCAGAGCAAGGACAAGCTGATCGACCTGCGCCGGGAAATCTGCGAGACCTACATCACCGAGCCCGGCTACCGTTTTGTCGAGGCCGATTGCCCGGAGCGTGTGCGCGGTGAAATCGACTACACCACCGCCGTGCAAGACCTCAACCGCGATAAGCAGCAGACCTTCGAACGCATGATCAACGAAGAAATGGCCGACGGCGAAGTGGGGGCGTTCCTGGCCTGGGGCGACCCGGCGCTGTACGACAGCACCATTCGTATCTTGCAGGCGATTCTTGCCAGTGGTCGCTGTGTGTTCGAATTTGAAGTGATCCCCGGTATCACCAGTGTGCAGGCCCTGGCGGCGCAGCATAAGGTGCCGCTCAACCGCATCGGCAAGTCCATCGAAATCACCACCGGGCGGCGCCTGGCGGCGGGGCAGGCGAGTGATGCCGATACCTTGGTGGTGATGCTCGACGCCGAAGATTCCTACCGCAGCGTGGCGGATCAGGACCTGGATATTTACTGGGGCGCTTACCTGGGTACGCCGGATGAGATACTGATCAGCGGCAAAGTGGCACAGGTGGCAGAAGAGATTGAACGGGTACGCAAGGCGGCGCGTCTGGAAAACGGCTGGATCATGGACACCTATTTGTTGCGCAAACCCTGAGGTAAACACGATGCTCAAACAGCTTGCCTTCGCCTTGGCCCTGGTGGCCGGCGCCGCTCATGCCGATAGTGGCTTGCACACCGACTTGCCGTTGTCCTATCTGGAACAGACCCAGGGCGATGCGCGCAACCAGCCGCTGGTGATCTTCCTGCATGGTTTTGGCAGCAACGAGGAAGACTTGTTTGGCATCAAGGACGCGTTGCCGTCCACCTGGACCTACCTGTCGGTGCGTGCGCCACTGCCGGTGGCGCCGCAGGGTTATCGTTGGTTTACCAAGACCGATGAGCCTGAGTACAACGGCGAGACCGACGAACTGTTCAGCAGCGCCCGGCTGATCAAGGACTTTGTGCTCAAGGCCACCGCCAAGTACCACACCCAGAGTGATCGGGTGTTCCTGGTGGGGTTCAGCCAGGGCGCGATCATGTCTTACGAGGTGGCCTTGCGTGAACCCGAATTGGTACGCGGTATCGCCGCGCTCAGTGGCAGCGTGCTACCAGTGCTCAGGTCTGCGCTGAAACCGGATGCGGCGATGGGCAAGCTGGCGATCTTTATTGGCCATGGCACTTTGGATCAGGCGTTGCCCTTTAGCTCGGCCACGCAAGCGAACAAGGTGCTGGCGGGGTTGGGGCTCAAGCCGGAGTTTCATGAATACCCGGGGATGAATCACACCATCAGCGAAGCAGAAATCCAGGACTTGAAAGCCTGGCTAGAGAAAAGCCTGAAGTGAAATGCGCTTAAAAATGTGGCAGCTTGCCTGCGATAGCGGCGGCTCAGTAAAGATTGAGTGACTGACACACCGCCATCGCGGGCAAACCCGCTCCCACATGGGTTTTGTGTTGGCTGGAAGAGGGGGGTTACTTGCCGCCTGTAATCTGCTTCACCAACTGTGCATGCCCCTTCACA
>NZ_WKCD01000205.1:0-10194 GCF_021606625.1 Pseudomonas sp. PA-4-8C | reverse complement strand
AAACTGTCCGTTTACCCAAACCCGCCCCCGACCTGTTACTGCTGCACATCGAGCCGAAGTGGATCACTTCGAAGATTTGGCGTCGGTTCGCGGTGCCTGAAAACATCACCATGGGCAAGCTGCACCATGTCATCCAGGTCGTGATGGGCTGGAGTGATAGCCATCTGCATGAGTTTGAAATTGCTGGTGAGAATTACGGCATGCCCGACCCTGATGGTTGGGGGCCGACGGTGAACCCGGAAGCCCGTAAAACGCTGATCAAGGCGCTGAACGGAAAGCGGACATTTAATTATATCTACGACTTTGGTGACAGTTAGCATCACAGTATCAAGGTCGAAAAAGCGCTACCCGCTATTGCCTGTCCTCAGGTGCCGTACTGCATCGACGGCGCCAATGCTTGCCCACCGGAAGACGTGGGTGGCGGGCCTGGTTACGAGGAGTTTCTGGAGGCGATGGGCAACCCCGATCATCCAGAGCATGACGCCCTGGTTGAATGGCATGGCGATGTTTTTGATCCAGCGACATTTGAGTGCGAGCGCGTGAACCAGTGGTTTAAACGGATTAAGGTTTGAGTTGCAAGGCGGTGTAGCTCGGACGCTTACAGATGGTCAGCATTCATGTGCGTCCGCCGGAGATCGAAGACCGGCTGATGCCGGGGCACTGGGAAGGCGACCTGATCAAGGGTAAGGCTAACGCCTCGTCCGTAGGCACGTTGGTGGAGCGCACCAGTGGTTACCTGATGCTGGTGAAGATGAATGATGCGACGGCAACCATCGGCGATGGAGGGCTTCAGTGCAGCGCTCAACCGCATGCCGCTGGCAATGCGCAAGAGCATGACCTACGACCAGGGCCGGGAGATGGCGCGACACGCCGAGATCCCCCAGAAAACCGGCATAGCGATCTACTTTTGCGACCCGCACAGCCCTTGGCAGCGAGGTAGCAACGAAAACATCAACGGTCTGATCCGTCAGTACCTACCCAAGGGCACGAATCTGCCGGTATACAGCCAGGAGGAATTGAATGCCATCGCACTGCAACTGAACATGCGACCGCGTAAGCGCTTCGACTTCAAGTGCCCCATCGAAGTTATGGGTGAGGTGATGCAGAAGGCCATGGCTATGCGGCATGATGCTCCAGCTTCAATTCAATGACCGTGTTGCACTCAGCTCCTGCAACCGCCCAAACTAAAATGGTCAGCTTGACCGAAGAGCCCTGCAGCTTTACACGTGTAGGGCTTTCCTCGTTTTAGCGGGACAATCGAGCAGGCTGGTTACTTTTGTACAACCAAGCCAGGGTTTGGCGAGCGGTAGACAGCTCTATGATTAGCAATTCCATCCAAAAAATATGTAAGAAACGTTCAATATCTCCATCACTTCAGTCATCAGAATACAAGGTAGCTGTTCAATATTAACAATAATAATAGAGACAATTACCATGAATACTTCATCCGAAGCAGACTTCCTGCGCGCACTCTACCAGTCCTGGACCGACCGTATCGCAGCCAATCCCAATTTGACAATTGCTGACTTACGCAGTCTGTTTGACGAATGGCACCAACCTACCTTGGAACCCGAGGGCGTGACCTACAAATCAGATGTTGTCGCTGGAGTCGAGTCCATCTGGGCGCTTCCGGTGGGAGCCGACTCCTCCAAAGTAATATTGTACACCCATGGGGGCGGCTTCGCGGTGGGATCAGCCGCTAGCCATCGCAAGCTTGCAGGACATCTTGCAAAGCAATTGGGTGTCACAGCGGTCATCATCGACTACCGTCGGGCGCCCGAGTATCCCTTCCCCGCACAACTGGAGGATGCGACTGCGGTGTACCACGAGCTTCTCGCTCGCGGCTATCAGGCACAAAACATTACGACAAGCGGTGACTCGGCTGGCGGCAACCTAGCCATCGCAACAGTGCTCAAATTGCGCGACGACGGCATTGCTTTGCCGGGTTCCGTAATCGCGCTCTCCCCGTGGCTCGACATGGAGCATATTGGCAAGACCCTTGAGGCCAACCACGCAACTGATGCGCTGGTGAGTAAAGCTGTTCTGCAGGGTATGTCGGGCATGTTCCTCGGCGAGACTGTGTCTCGTACCAATCCGCTTACTAATCCACTTAAGGCCGACTACCGGGGCTTTCCGCGCCTGTATGTCGCCGTCGGGTCGCTAGAGACGCTGCTCGATAACGCCACTGACCTGGCACAGATATCCAAGGCCGCCGGCGGGGACGTGACCCTTTCTGTGGTGGACGGCATGCAGCACGTATTCCCGATCTTGGCTGGGCGTGCCCGCGAGGCCGATGCCGAACTCAGCCGTATCGCTAAATGGTTCAAGTCCGCGTGACGGGATAGCCGCTTGCTGTTCCCGGATTTGACTATCCGGGGTTTCATCATTCCAACCAATTAATGCGGGCCCACGCTTCCGCAAGGCGAAGCTTTGGCCGTAATAAGGAGACACGCTGTGATAACAACAAAAAATTTCGACGCCATCGTCGTTGGCGCAGGTTTTGGCGGCCTGTATATGCTGAAAAAACTGCGCGACGAGCAGGGCCTCAAGGTCCGCGTCTTCGACAAGGCTGGTGGTGTGGGCGGCACGTGGTACTGGAACCGCTATCCGGGCGCCCTCTCAGACACCGAAACCTGCGTTTACTGCTACTCGTGGGATAAAGAGCTATTGCAGGAGATGGAAATCACCACGCGATACATCACCCAACCGCAAGTTCTCAAGTACCTCGAAACGGTGGCGGATCGCCACGAACTGCGCCCGGATATCCAATTCAATACAGGGATCACGCAAGCGCATTTCAACGAAGCTACAAACCTCTGGGAGATGGGCACCGACACCGGCGAGTCGTACACCGCCAAGTTTATCGTGACTGCACTTGGCCTTCTCTCTGCCACCAATATTCCAAAAATCAAGGGCCTCGAGACCTTCCAGGGAGAGTGGCACCACACAGGTAGCTGGCCTCAGGGAGTTCAATTCGAGGGCAAGCGTGTAGGCGTGATTGGTACGGGCTCAACCGGTACCCAGGTGATCACTGCCATTGCGCCACTGGTCGAGCATCTCACGGTGTTCCAGCGCTCACCGCAATACAGCGTGCCTGTCGGTAATGGCCCAGTCAGCCAGGAATATGTCGACAACATCAAGAAGAACTACGAAAAAATCTGGGAGCAGGTAAAGAACTCTGTGGTCGCCTTCGGCTTCGAGGAAAGTACCGTGTCGGCGATGAGTCTTTCTGATGAGGCGCGCCAGGCAGTATTCCAGAAAGCCTGGGAAAACGGTGGCGGCTTCCGTTTCATGTTCGAGACGTTCTGCGACATCGCCACGGACGAACAGGCCAACAAGGCCGCGCAGGATTTCATCCGCGCCAAGATCGCCGAAATCGTCAAGGATCCGGAAACCGCCGGCAAGCTTACTCCGCACGATCTTTATGCCAAGCGCCCACTGTGCGACAGCGGTTACTACGCAATATTCAATCGGCCAAACGTGAGTCTGGTCGATGTCAAGGCCAATCCGATCACGGAGATAAACCCCACCGGCGTGAAAACCGCAGATAGGGTCGAACACGAGTTG
The DNA here is from genome assembly GCF_021606625.1 of Pseudomonas sp. PA-4-8C. Taxonomy (NCBI): domain Bacteria; kingdom Pseudomonadati; phylum Pseudomonadota; class Gammaproteobacteria; order Pseudomonadales; family Pseudomonadaceae; genus Pseudomonas; species Pseudomonas sp. PA-4-8C. The sequence continues at coordinate 6,627 of NZ_WKCD01000205.1, read as the reverse complement.
GACATGCTCATCTTCGCCACTGGCTTCGACGCGGTGGACGGCAACTACACTAAGATCGACATCCGAGGCCGTAAAGGCCTGACCATCCAGGACCACTGGAAGGCCGGCCCGACCAGCTACCTAGGTGTTGCGAACGTGAATTACCCCAACATGTTCATGGTACTAGGCCCCAACGGCCCCTTCACCAACTTGCCGCCTTCAATCGAGACCCAGGTCGAGTGGATCAGCGACCTGATTCAGGAAACCAATGCCAAGAACCTCAAGACGGTAGAGCCTACGCCCGAGGCCGAGGCCTGCTGGACCAAGACCTGCCAGGACATAGCGAACATGACGCTTTTCCCGAAAGCAGAGTCATGGATTTTCGGCGCCAATATCCCAGGCAAAACCAACACCGTGTACTTCTACCTGGCCGGACTCGGTGCCTATCGGCAGCAGCTCACCGAAGTCCGAAATCAAGGTTATCAAGGCTTCCAGTTTCAGTAAAAAATCACTTGAAAACTAAGGGGGGGCAACATGAATCGCGTACAAGACAAAGTTATTATCGTTACCGGCGGCGCAATGGGCATGGGGCAATCGCACAGCGAACTGCTCGCTTCGCACGGTGCATGGGTGTTTGTGGCAGACATGAATGTGGAATTGGGCCAGACCACGGTGGCTGGTATCCGCAAGAGCGGCGGCAAGGCCGACTTCCTGAAACTGGATGTAACAAACGAGGCTGACTGGCATGCAGCGGTGGGTCAGGTTATCGAACGTGCAGGTCGCATCGACGTGCTGATCAACAACGCCGGTATCCTTATTCTGAAGCCTGTGCAAGACACGACCAATGAGGACTGGGACCGCACCTTCGATGTTAACGCGCGTAGTGTCTTCATTGGCACGCGGACGGTCATTCCATTCATGAAGAAAGCAGGCAAAGGCAATATCGTTAACGTATCGTCCATCTATGGTTTGGTCGGCGCCCCCGGTGCCAGCGCCTATCAAGCATCGAAGGGAGCTGTACGCATGTTTACCAAGTCGTGCGCGGTGGATCTGGCCCCCTTCAACATCCGTGTCAACTCGGTGCATCCAGGCGTAATTGAGACACAAATGACGCGGGATCTGCTGGCTGACTCCGTCATCCGCCCGGCCCTGCTCGGACCAACCCTGCTCAAGCGTCCGGCTCAGCCAATCGAAGTGTCACAGGCAGTGCTCTTCCTCGCGTCGGACGAGTCGTCCTTCGTGCATGGCGCAGAGCTGGTGGTCGATGGCGGCTACACCGCCAACTGACCGTTCACAACCCTGAGAACCTGAGGACTTCTGGCAGCATGCCTGTCGGCAGCCAACTATCGGGACAGTCGGAAACCGCATTCTGCTTCGGACAACTGGCTGGGCGCTGCGGGAAAAATAAAAATAATTAGGCATCAAGGGGAAGAAAAATGATGAAGCTAGGGCTCGGAAGAAAGGTTCGGCATTTTACACTTGCCACAACTGCTGTCCAGTGTCTGATGTCGGGGACCATCGTGTATGGGCAGGGGCAGGACTCGCAGGTGCATGACTTCGTGCCCGCGCCGGCGGGAACGCAGATTGGCCTATTGTATTATCTTGGCAGCACTTCAGATACCTATATCGATGGCCATGGCCATAAAGTGGATGACTCGAGCCTCGACACGAATGTGGGCCTGCTTCGCTACGTTTACTATTTCGACATTGCCGGAATGCGTGCCGATGTGAACGTGTTGCAACCCTTCGGAAGCCTGAACAATATGCGAGTCGGAGGTAGCGATATCGACACCAAAGACTTCTCCATCGGGGATGTTACGCTGGTCGGTACGCTCTGGCCGCTGAACGATCCCGAACATGAACGCTACTTTGCCATTGCCACCTATCTCACCCTGCCGACTGGCAACTATTCTGCCTCCGAACCGGGCTTGGGTTCCAACCGATGGTCTCTCTCCATTCAGCCAGGCTACCTGTTCAAGATCGCGCCTCAATGGTCGGTCGATCTTGTGGGGGACGTTACTTTCTATGGTGACAACAACGATGGCCCTGGCGGGGCGGATCTGGAAAAGGATCCAAGCTTTACCATGCTTGGCTGGCTCAACTATGAGGCGAGTGCCAAGACCATGTTCTCACTGGGATTCACGACAACCCGGGGCGGGGAGGAGTCGGTCAAAGGCGTCGATGGCTCGGATGTGAAATCAACCACGATCCGGGCGGAATGGTCTCAAATGCTCAGCCCAACAACGCAGTTTTTGATGGAGATCGGGCATGATGTGGATGCAGAGAATACGTTCAAGCGCGATGCAACACTGACTTTCCGGCTTGCAAAGTTCTTCTGAATGGTGCGGGGCGCGTGGGCCGCACCATTTGAAATGGCTCCATGAACTCCGGATCCTTGATTCAGGCCGTTTGGTTTTTTATCCGCGTGATGCTCCAGGGTAGCACCCAAGGCTGGCCTGAAGTATCGCGCCTTAGGGAAGGTCTGAAGTAGTCCCGTTTTCCGAGCTGATTTTCTCAATGATTTGAAAAAACAGCGTCTCAATCGAAAATCAGGTCATTTTTCACCTTCAAATACAGGGTTTCGCCCTTGTGAGGCGCTTCGCAGGGTTGATTCCCTGCATCACGGGCGCACCTCTCCCATGATCATTAACTGTTTGCGCACCATCCACAGGTTCGACAGCGCAAACAGCGTGACCTGCTGGGCTGTGTTTTTCACCAAGCCGCGAAACCGCACCTTGGTGTATCCAAACTGGCGCTTGATCACACGGAACGGATGCTCGACCTTAGCGCGCACCTGCGACTTGGCGTATTCGATCTTGCGCTTCATTCGCCAATCAGGCTTTTTTTGCCGTGCTTTTTGTGCGAACTGGGCCGGGCGGAAATCGACCAGATCACTTTTCGACTTTCATGTTCGGGGCGCTTGTGGACACCGGTGTAGCCAGCATCTCCGGCAACATGGGTTTCCTCACCATGCAGTAATGGGTCGACCTGAGTCACGTCGGCCACATTGGCGGCGGTACCCACCACGCTGTGCACCAGGCCCGAATCGGCATCCACACCAATGTGCGCCTTCATGCCAAAAAAGTACTGGTTACCTTTCTTGGTTTGGTGCATCTCAGGATCGCGCTTACCTTCCTTATTCTTGGTCGAACTGGGCGCATGGATAATCGTGGCATCGACGATGGTGCCTTGACGCAGCAGTAGCCCGCGGTTGCCGAGGTAGTCATTGATAACGCCCAGAATCCCCACCGCCAGGTCGTGCTTCTCCAGCAACCGACGAAAATTGAGGATGGTGGTTTCATCCGGGATGCGCTCCAGTCCCAGCCCAGCAAACTGGCGCAAAATTGTGGTCTCGTAGAGCGACTCTTCCATCGCCGGATCGCTGTAGCCGAACCAGTTCTGCATCAGGTGCACACGCAAGATGGCCATCAACGGGTATGACGGCCGGCCGCCTTCACCCTTCGGGTAATGCGGTTCGATCAAGGCAATCAAGCCCTTCCACGGCACCACCCGATCCATCTCGATCAGAAAACGCTCACGTCGGGTTTGTTTACGCTTGCCGGCATACTCAGCATCGGCGAAGGAGATCTGCTTCATCGGAAAATTCGGCGGGTGGTGTCCGGCTATTTTGCCAAAATCAGGAAGTCTTTTTCAGTTTCCTTAGATCTGACGCATTAAGTGCTTGCCAATGATCAGTTGCTGGGTATGGACGGTACCTTCATACAGGCGCACGTCGCGATAAAAGCGCTCAACCTTGTATCCGTTGATATGCCATAGGTCTGCGCTGATACATGCGCTTGTTGCCACAGTAATCGTCGCCGTCTTTCACGGCGCGATTACTGAGCGTGGCTGCATCAGATCCGACATCGGGCTCGGTCAGTGTGGTAAGAACCTGTTCGTTGGCCACTGCACACTCAAGTCAGTTAATTGAGTTGGGTCACGAATTTGGTCGTGAGGTAGCCATCGAAGGTTTCGCTACCGCCCTCACTGCCGTAGCCACTGTCCTTGATGCCGCCGAATGGCGTCTCCGCGACAGCGAGCCCCAGATGGTTGATCGACACCATACCTGCCTCAAGCCCGCGGGAGATGGTATTCGCGTTCTTACTGGACGTTGTGAAGGCGTAGGATGCCAGGCCAAACGGCAAGCGATTAGCGCGCTGCAAGGCCTCCTCCACTGTTTTGAAACGCACGATACCGGCCAGCGGTCCAAACGGCTCGTCGTTCATGAAGCGGGAATCTTCCGGCAAATCGGTCATTACGGTGGGTGCAAAGAAGTTGCCGTCTCCCGGTAACGCACTTCCACCTGTCAGGATGCTCGCCCCCCGTTGCCGCGCATCCTCAACAAACCTTTCCATGGCGGTTACGCGACGATGTTGCGCTAATGGCCCCATCTGGGTGCGAGCCTCCAGGCCATCGCCCACCTTCAAGGACTGGGCTTTGGCCACGAAGCACTCGACGAAGCGGTCATAGGCCCCTTCTTGAACAAAAAAGCGTGTGGGGGAAATACAGACCTGCCCCGCGTTGCGGAACTTGAAACCAGCCATTGTTTCCGCAGCGCTGTCAATATCGGCATCATTGCACACGATCACCGGCGCGTGGCCACCCAGTTCCATAGTGCAGCGTTTCATCAAAGAACCCGCCAGTGCGGCCAGATGCTGGCCCACGGGGGTCGAGCCTGTGAACGAGATCTTACGCACGATCGGTGACTTGATCAGGTGGTCCGAGATCATTCCTGAGTCCCCCGAGACCAGGTTCAACACGCCAGGCGGTAAACCGGCATCATGGAACAGTTGAGCGATGGCAACCACCGCACTGGGTGTGTCACTGGAGCCCTTGAGAATGACTGAACACCCCGCGCCCACTGCCGCCGCCACCTTGCGGAAGGCTTGACTGAAAGGGAAGTTCCACGGAGAGAACGCCACGCACACGCCGATTGGTTCATGCAAGACTGTCTGTTGCACCTGACTGTTGCGTGCCGGGATGATCCGACCGTAGATACGACGGCACTCCTCGGCATGCCAGTCGGCATGTTCGGCGCAGACGGTCACTTCACCTACGGCCTCGGCCAAGGGTTTGCCTTGTTCCAGCGTGATGTTGCGACCGATGGCCTGTGCACGCTCACGCATCAACTCGCCCACCTTGCGCAAGATCTGGCTGCGCTGCAGCGGCGAACTCTTGCGCCAGGACTCAAACGCGCGCTGCGCGGTCGACAACGCCAAATCCAGATCCGCGTGCGTTGCATGGGGCAGTTTGCCGACCGGAAGGTTCGTGGCAGGGTTGAGCACGTCGTGTTCACGACGTCCTCCGCCTTGAAGGAACTGACCATCAATATAAAGACTAAGCTCGGTATACATAGAGGGACCTTTGAAATTTCAGGGAATGAGGACCGTACGGCCGATCACCTTGCCGTTCTGCAGGTCCTGCATGGCGGAGTTGATTTCGGACATAGGACGGCGCGTCACGGGAATGGCAGACATTCCTGTACGCTTGACCAACTTCACCAACTCGTGCAACTCGGCCAGCGAGCCGACATAGCTGCCTTCAATGGTCAGCGGGCGCATAGGGATCACTGGCAGCGACAGGGTGATGTCGCCCCCCATCAGGCCGCAGATGACGATGTGCCCACCACGCGCACAGCTTGCGATGGCCAGGGTTACCGTTGGCGTGGCGCCCACCAGGTCGAGGACTGCACGTGCGCCACCGTCGGTGGCTTGCATGATCTGTTGTGCTGCATCAGTGGCTTTGCCGTCGATGACCGCTAACGCACCAGCAGCGAGCGCTGCCTCGCGCTTGCTCGCGTCGATATCGACCACGATAGCGCCATGGGCACCCATTGCCTTGAGTACCTCAATGGCCATCAGGCCCAGGCCGCCGGCACCAATGATGACCACTGGGCCTTCATGAATACGGTTACCAAACTTTGAGATGGCGCTGAAAGTCGTAACGCCGGCGCAAGCCAGCGGTGCGGCTTCAGCGTCGTCGAGTCCCTCGATATCCACCAGGTAGCGTGGGTGCGGCACAATGACGTACTCGGCAAATCCGCCCGCCCGCACCACGCCTAACGCCTGCGGCTTGATGCAGATGTTTTCTTCGCCGCGCTGGCAGGCTGCGCATTCGCCACAGCCAATCCACGGGTGTACAAGGCTGCGCATACCAACCTTCAGCTGTCCCGCCTCGCTGCCAGCAGAGATGACTTCACCACATATTTCGTGGCTGAGGGTCATAGGCGGCTTGATTCCGCGATCGGCCAGCATCAGGCGCTTGCCAGCGCCCAGATCGTAAAAACCTTCCCACAGGTGAAGGTCGGTGTGACACAAACCGGCGGCTTTCACCCGCAACAGCACCTCGGTGCCCTGCGGTTGCGGGATCGGTTTGTCTGTCAGCTTTAGCGGCTGGCCGTGGTGTGTGACGCAATAACAACGCATAGAATGCCTCTTGATTGAAGATAGGAAGTCGAAGCTGCTAAGCACGAGCGTTTGACAAGTCGATCATGAAGTCCAGGCTAGATGCGCAGCCCGGCAGCAAGATCAACTCGTCGACCGTGCCTGCGTCAGTTGGCGGTGTAGCCGCCATCGACCACCAGCTCTGCGCCATGCACGAAGGACGACTCGTCCGACGCGAGGAAGAGCACTGCCTGTGACACTTCGA
>NZ_WKCD01000204.1:0-10196 GCF_021606625.1 Pseudomonas sp. PA-4-8C | reverse complement strand
GCCTGCGATGGTATCACCGCGGTGTTACTTGAAGACCGAGGTGCCTGCATCGCGGGCAAGCCCGGCTCCCACAGAGGCTTTGCACATAGGGCCTTTGCATTTAGTCAACCAGGGTGCACGCCATCACGACTGCATCTTCGCGACCACCCACAGCGGGGTAGTAATCCCGGCGACGGCCAATTTCGTTGAAGCCATAGCGCTCATACAACCGAAACGCGCCGGTATTGCTGTCACGCACTTCCAAAAAGCATTCCCGCGCATTGGCCGCGTAAGCACGGGACATTAAATGCTCCAGCAGCGCCAGGCCCAAACCACGGCCCTGGTTTTCCGGCTTCACGGTGATGTTAAGCAAGTGCGCTTCATCGAGGATGATCTGCACCACCCCATGGCCCACTTGCTGCTCGCCTTCGAACATCAGCCAGATCTGGTACTTGCCCAGCCCGTCGAGAAAAATCCCGCGGGTCCAGGGGTGGCTGAACGCCGCGTATTCGATTTTCAGCACCGCGTCGAGGTCGGCCTCGGTCATCGGGCGAAAGGATAAAGCCTCACTCATCAGTTGTTTTCCAGCGCGCCATCAGCCGGCGCATGGCTTGCCAGACATCAGCCTTACGCTGTGGCTCTTCCATTAATAATTCCAGGCCCGGCAGGGCCCACACTGACCCCAGGCCTTCAACCTGCAGCTCGCGGTACCAGGCCTCGGCATTGGCTTCACCGGCAAACCGTACGGCGGGCAGGCCGATCAGCCACAGGCACACGCAGGGCTCGTCTTCCAGGCGCGCCGAGACAAACCCCTGGACAAAATCTCGTGCAGCCTCGGGGCCCTGGTCCATGGTGCCGCGCACCAGCAGCGGCCAGCGCACCGGCTCACCGACGATTTGCGGGCTGTCGGGCAGGCCGGCGGCGCGCAGCATTTCCTTGAGCAACAGGTAGGCCGGGTCACGGGACTGGAAACGCTCGCCAGTCGGCAGTTCCACCAACAACAGGCAGCGCCCGGCCCGCAGCAATTGCAGGGCGAAGCGTGGCGGCGGCACCACCGGCGCCTTGGTCACCGGCGCAGCCTCGTCCGCCACCTTGACAGCCTTGGTCACCGGCGCTGGGCGCGGCACTTCGATCTTGGCACGCTCGACCGCCGGACGCGCCTCAGGGGTGGGTTTGACCACCGCCACAGGCGCGGCCGCCTCTTCTCCCGACGACTCGAACGCCTCATAGGGCTCAAGCGCCTGCAACAGCTCGGGCCGCGACGGCGCGGCAAACGGCAGTTCGGTGCGGGGCAGCCAGTTGACCACCTGCATGGCGGTCAAGTAAGCGCGACGTCGGGACTCGATAAGCACAGCTCGGCCACTTGTGGATAAGTAAAGAGCGGGGATTCTACCGCTGTTCGGTAACAATCGCCCACTGCGCACTGACCGGCTGTGGATAATTCCCGCGCGTGATGCAGTACAATCGCGACTTTTAATCGCCAACCAGCCGGCCATTCCCATGATCGAACCCAAGCGCGTCCTGCGCGCCCTCGCCGAACACTGGGCCTTACTTGAGCCTCTGTGCGAACACTTCGACCAAGGCACCCTGAGCCTGGCCGAGCTGCGCGCACAGTTGGCCGCCCAACAACTGGACAGCACGCCCCAGGACATCACCAGCCTGCTGGACGTGTGGATTCGCCTGGATATCCTGGTGCCTGTCGCCAAGAGCCCGAACCGTTTCGAGCTTAACGCCCAGATCCACGACTTCCTCGCCTATCTTCGCAAGGAGCACCGGCTTGGCCTGTGCCTGGAAATCGAAGCCTACCTGCGCCACCTGGAGCGCCTGGCCGGTTATATCCAGGACGCCTTCGACATCCGCGACGGCCACGACCTGGCCCGGCAACTGCGCCTGTTGGATATGCGCGTGCGCGATGTGCTCAAAAAGCTCGCCAACGACGAACAAGCCCTCGCCGCCGTGGCCGACCGCGCCAAGACCAGCGACCGGCAGATCCCGCTGCGCCAGCGTTACGCCGAAGTATTGGCGACCTGGGACGAATACGTCGAGCCGATGATCCAGTTGGTGAATGCCGACGGCGCCTTCGAGCAAGGCGTGCGCAAGGTGGAAAACGTGCTGCTGCGCATGCTCACCGAGCAACAGCGTCTTGGCCACCTGGTGGATGACGACATGCTGCTGCGCACCCACGCGCGCATTCTCGAAATGCAAACCAGCGCCCAGCTGACCTTGCGCCATGCACGGGAGTTGCTGCTGCCGCTGCGTGAAGAAGCACGCCGGCATAACGCCGTGACTCGCGGTGCGGCGCTGGCCCTGTCGGCGATTCGCCGCAAAGGCCTGGACGCGGTGCCGCAAGCGGCGATGCCGATGTTCACGCGGCCGCAAAGCACCTTCCTGGGCAGTGCCAGCCAGGTCGAAGCCTATGTGTATGCCTTGGCGAATTTCGAGCCCAAACCGGCGCGTTTCCCCAAGGCGCACAAGTCGCACAAAGGCGAAGCCCCGCGCGCACCGCGCACGGTCAAGGAAATGCTCGAACGCTGCGAAGACGCGCTGCCGATGCCAGACCTGATGACCTGGCTGCTGGAGCAGGAACCGGACGGCGCCACCGATGAATTGCTGTACTGGTTCTCGCGCCTGTCCCGGGAAAAACGCTTCAAGCGCGAGCGCCTGGAACGTCGCGATTACCACACCCACGAGCACCAGGTCAGCCTGCGCTCCTTCGCCCTGCTCCCGGCCGGCGTCGATGCCACCGAGAATTCTGCGAGCACGCCTTATGCATCTTGATCTATCCGAACTGTCCCAGCTGGCGCCGATCTTTCGCGAGCTGTTCAAGGGTTACCACGTCAGCCGCCGCGACCCGGAGCTGTACGCGCAATTGTCGAACTTCCAGGACCAGTACCGCACACTGTTCAAGGCCCTGGGCTTTGAGTTGGTCTGCGATACCCGCGGCTTCTATTACTTCGTGCCGGACACTGCCGTGGCTGCCGCGCAGGTGAACAAGACCGCCCAGCGCCTGGCCTTGTTCACCTTCATCATCGTCGAACACCTGGCCGACCAGGGCCGTGACCCGATTGCCGTGCTCGACGGGGGCAGCCTGGGCCGCGATGAGTTGCCTTCGTTGCTGGAGAAATACCGCGACCTGTTTATCCAGGCCGAGGTGCAAACCCAGGAAGAGCTCGAAGAAAAAATCATGCGCCGCATGACCCAACTGGGTTTTGCCAGCGAAGACAACGGTATCTACCGCTTCCTGCCGCCGATGCACCGCTTCCTGGATGTGTGCCTGTCGGTGCAGCAAGACCGCGACCTTGCCGCCAGCGTACACAGCGTATTGCCGCTGCCGGCGCCGGTGATCATCGACGAAGACAGCGATGAAAAACTGCTGAAGACCGATGACCCGCTGGATCTGAGCGCCTTCACCGAAGAAAGCGAAGAAGATGCCCTGGCACGCGCCATTGCCGAAGAACAGGAGACCGACGCATGAGTAAGGAACGCTACGGCATCCGCCGCTTCGCCCTATTGAACACCGCCGGTTACAGCCTGGGCTTGTTCCCGCTGGAAGAACCGCTGTCGGTGTACGGCGCCAACAACCTGGGTAAATCCGCCTCGATCAACGCCTTGCAGTTCCCGATCCTGGCACGCATGTCGGACATGAGCTTCGGCAAGTACACCCTGGAACAATCGCGGCGCTTTTACTTTGCCACCGACACCAGCTACATCCTGGTAGAAGTCTCCCTGCCCCACGGCCCCCACGTCATCGGCGTGGTCGGCCGCGGCCCGGGCGGTGGCTTTGGTCACCAGTTCTTTGCCTACGCCGGCAAGCTGGACCTGACCCACTACCAGAAAAACGACACCTGCCTGCGCCAGAAAGAGCTGTTCACCAACCTTGAGCGCGAGGGCCTGAAAGCCTACGAACTCAAGCCCGATGAACTGCGGCGTTTGCTGGTGGGCGGGCATACGTCGATCCCGCTGGACCTGACCCTGATTCCGCTGCGCTCCACCAGCGAGCAGAGCCTGAAAACATTCCGCGCGCTGTTTATCAACCTGCTGCACATGCGCGAAATCACCGCGGCCAAGCTCAAGCAATTGTTCCTCGATGCCTTCGAACACAGCCTGCGTTCGGGCAGTGTCGACTACATCGCGGCCTGTGAAGAAGCCTTCCGTGATGTGCGACGCATGGAGCAGGACTACAACTCGCTGGTGGCTGCCGGCCCCTTGGTTGAAGCCCTGGCCAATGGCGTGAAACAGCGCGACGCCCTGCGCGGCAAACTGCATCGCCTGTCGCCGCTGCTGGATTCGTTGCTGGGCACCTGGTCGGACTACGCCAGTGCGCGCAAGGAAGAGCTGACCATCCAGGCCGAACACTACCGCAACGAGCAGGACGCGCTGCAAAACGACCAGCGCGGCGGCACCCAGGAGCTGATGCGCCTGGAGCGGGAAATCAGTGGCATCCAGCGTTGGTTGGGCGAGTTGTCGGTGCTCAAGCACCGCTTTGCCCTGGTGGATGACGTGAAGATGCTGGAGCAGCAATTGCTCGCCGCCAAGGATGCCCACGATGAACTGGCGGGCGCCTTGGCGCAGTCGCGGCAGTTCAGCGCCGAGGACCTTGAAGAGCGTCTGCGCGACCTGGAAAAGCGCTTGAAGTCGGTCAAGCAGCAACTCGATCACGCGGACAACAACAGCTACGCCAAGCTGCGCGAAGAGTTCTCGCAGCAGGATGTCGAGCGCCTGATGCGCCTGTTCAACAGTTCGTTGTTCAGCCTGCCGCTGGGCGAACATGGCATCACGCTGGACGAGGACGGCCAGTGGGTCAAATCCCTGGAGCAGATCCTCGATGGCTTCAAGGGCGAGCGCTTTGAAGTGCCGGGGCTGTCCATCGACATCTCGCACATCGAGCCGCCGGCCCTGCAAGCCCTGGCGGACCGCGCCGCGTTGCGTGACCAGAAAGAGCGCCTGGAAAAAGAACTCAAGCAACTGAAAACCCAGCAGGCCGTGGCGTCCGACCGTGCTGCGAGCAAGACCCAGACCGAAGCGCTGTACCAGCAGGTGCTGGACGCCCAGAAGGCCTTGGAAGACTTCCGCCGCACCCAGACCCTGAGCGCCGAAGAAGGCGAGAAACTGGAAAACCTGGCGCAGATGGAAGCCGCCCAGGACGAGTTGAAACGCTCCAGCGATGCCTTTACCGAGCGTGTCCAGCAACTGTCGGCCAAGCTGCAATTGGTCGGCCGCCAGATCGGTGATATGGAAGCCAAGCAACGTACCCTGGATGACGCGTTGCGCCGTCGTCAGCTGTTGCCGGCGGACCTGCCGTTCGGCACGCCGTTCATGGACCCGGTCGACGATTCCATGGACAACCTGCTGCCGCTGCTCAATGACTATCAGGACAGCTGGCAGGGCCTGCTGCGGGCCGATGGCCAGATCGAAGCGCTGTACGCCCAGGTGCGTCTCAAGGGCGTGGCCAAGTTCGACAGTGAGGATGATGTCGAGCGTCGCCTGCAACTGCTGATCAACGCCTATGCGCACCGTACCGACGAGGCGCTGACCCTCGGCAAGGCACGTCGTGCGGCGGTCACCGATATCGCCCGTACCCTGCGCAATATCCGCAGCGACTACGACAGCCTGGAACACCAGCTGGCGCTGTTCAACCGCGAGATCAACAAGCGCCAGGTCTCCAACCTGCAAAGCTTCCGCATCGTGCTGGCGCCGAACAAGGAAGCCCTCAAGCATATCGACCAGATCATCCACAGTGCCGGTCAGTATGAAGAAGGCGAGACCCTCTCGGTGTTCGACCTCAGCCAGAGCGCCGAACAGGACAACAAGAACGAAGAAGCCAAGGAATACCTGGCTCGCCTGGTCGCCGCCAACCATAACCAGTTGGGCCTCAAGGACTTGTTCGAGTTGGCGTTCGAAATCACCAAGGTCAACGGCCAGCCAGTGATCCATACCGACATCGACGGCGCTGCGTCCAACGGCACCACCATGACCATCAAGGCGCTGACCAACATGTACTTGTTGCTGCACCTGATGGACCGCGACCAGGCCGGTCGCGTGCGGTTGCCGTACTACCTCGATGAAGCGGCAGACATCGATGAGAAGAACCAGGCAGCGCTGTTGGAAACCAGCCTGCAACTGGGCTTTGTGCCGATCCTGGCGAGTGTGAAGCCGCAGGTGTCTGCCCAGGTGGCGATCGACCTGGAAGGCGGCAGCGGGCCGAACGGGATCTACATTGATGAGGCGGACTGGAAGTACATCCGTCGCCATGATGTGGTGAAGGCGACGATGAATGTGCAGGCGGACGAGCCGGAGCTGGATGAAGCCTGACGGGTTGTACTGAAAGGCAAAAAGGCCGCGATCTGATGGATCGCGGCCTTTTTTTCGGCTTGGGATTTGTGGTGTTTTGGCGGGCCTCTTCGCGGGCAAGCCCGCTCCCACAGTTGATCGAGTTTCCCTGTAGGGATGCGATCGAATGTGGGAGCGGGCTTGCTCGCGAAGGCCGCGCCTCGGTTTATTTACCGAGTGGAATCTTGGGCGCCCAGGTCAGCCACTCATCCTCAAACTTGTCGAACAACGGGAACGTCTGCTGCGGCCGTGCCGGGTTGCCCATGCGCTCGCCATCCGGGGTGGCAAAGGCGATGCCGCCGGCCACCAGCGTTTCAAGGGACTCGGTACGCACGGTCGCGCCCTTGAACAAGCCGAAGTCGAGGCCAAAGCCGCTGGTGTTCCAGAAGCGGCTGCCACTGCGTACCAGAGGTGCGTACTTGGGCTCGATCAGGATGTGCACCAACACACGATCGGCGGTCTGGCCCAACTCATAGCCGGTGACTTTGCCGACCGTCACTTCACGGTAAGTGACCGGTACCCCTTCCTTCAACGAACCACGGCGGGCGGCGCTGAGTGTGAGGCTCAGGCCAGCTTCCTGATGCACGGCTTCAGGCGGCTGGGCCAGGGCGACAAAACTCTTCTGCGGGCCGGCGTTTTTTGCGGCCGGTTGCACTTCAATGTATTGGCCGGTGACCAGGGTCTCCAGGTTAGCCGTCTTCATCAGCCCCAGTTCCGGCTTGACCACCCAGAACTGACTGCCCGAACGCGCGATACGGTCCGCAACCTGAGTGATACGCGCCTTGAGCAGCACCGACTGCATGTCGGCACTGAGGTCGACACTCTCGATCTTGCCCACATCCAACCCCTTGAAGCGCACCGGCGTGCCGGCGCTCAGGCCGTCGGCGCGGTCGACTTTGATGGTCACCAGGGTGCCGTGCTGGTTGGCGGCATCACGGTCGGCGTACAGGCGGAAGCGCGGGATACGATGTTTCAACGGCACATTCGGTTCCGGCGTTTCGAAGGCGATACCGCCCGCCATCAGGCTAGCCAGGGATTCGCTTTTGACCTGGATACCGCCGGTGAGGCCGCCCGTGAGGGTGACGCCGCTGGCATTCCAGAAGCGCGTCGAGCCGTTGACCAGGCTTTCATATTCCTTCTCGATATGAACGCCGATCACCAGTTGTTTTTTCTTGCGCGAAAACTGGTAGCTCTGCACCGAACCGACTTTGACCTGCTTGTACAGAATCGGGCTGCCGACATCCAGCGAACCCAGGCTGTCGGTGAGCAACACCATGTGCAGGCCCGGGGAACGCAGGTCCAACGGCGGCGCCTTGGCGCGGGCTACGTATTCGCGTTGTGGCGGGGTGCCTTTGTCGCCTGGGCGAATCGCAATGTAGTTGCCCTTGACCAAGGCCTCCAGGCCGGTGATGCCTGCCAGGGAGATGGACGGTTTGACCACCCAGAATTGCGTGTCCTCGACCAGGTAGTCCTCGGCCAATGGGTCGAGGGTCAGCTCGGCGCTGGCGCTGGACAGGTCCGGGTCGATCTTCAGGGTTTTCAGGCTGCCAACCTGGATGCCTTTGTACATGACCGGCGTACGCCCGGCCTGCAGGCCTTCAAAGTCGGTGAGCTTGACCTTGACCTTGATGCCCGCTGCGGCGGCATCGAAATCTTCGTATAGTCGGAAAGGCAGGCTCGGGTCGGTGGGCGGGCTGTCTTTGCGATTCTCTGGCGTGGCGAAGGCAATACCACCGGCGACAATGCTGGAGAGGGATTCGCTGCGCACTTTCAAGCCGGAAAGGTTGGCATCGATACTGATGCCGCTGGCGTTCCAGAAACGCGTGTGTTTGCGCACCAGGTTGGCGTAGGTCGGTTCGATATAGACCTTGATCTCTACCGTGCTCTGGTCCTCGGACAGCAGATAGCTTTTGACCTGGCCGACCTGAATCTGCTTGTAGAACACCGGACTGCCACGGTTCAGCGAGCCCAGGCGGTCGGCCTTTAGGGTCAGGTGCAAGCCGGGCTTGGCGTCGGATAACGGCGGCTCTTCGGAGAGCGCCTTGAACTTGCGCGTGGGCTCGCCATCACCGGGGCTGGCGGCGATGTAGTTACCCGAGACCAGGGTTTCCAGGCCGGTGATGCCGGCAAGGCTGACGCTGGGCTTGACCAACCAGAAGCGGGTGTTGGTCTTGAGGTACTGCTCAACGTCCTTGTTCATCTCGATGGTGGCGATCACCCCGCGATTGCTGCCCTCATCATCCAGGGCCAGGGTTTTGACCTTACCCACGGTCATGCCTTTGTAGACCACTTCAGTCTTGTTGACCTGAATACCTTCGCCGCTCTCAAAGCGAACTTGAATCTCGATACCTTGCTGGGAATAGGCACGCCACCCCAGCCAGCCACCGATGATCAGGGCAATCAGGGGCAACACCCAAATGGCCGACCAGTTAGAGGCTGGGCGGGTTTTAGCTTTAGGCAAATCACTCATGGTCGTCGTCCGACTCCGTGTTATCCCAAATCAGTCGGGGATCGAAAGTTACTGCGGCAAGCATCGTCAAGATCACCACACTGGCGAACGCCGCAGCGCCGAGGTTGGCCTCGACACTGGCGAGTCGCCCAAAGTTAACGACCGCCACCAGGATGGCGATCACGAAGATATCCAGCATGGACCAACGCCCAATGAACTCGATAAAGCGATACATCACAATGCGTTGTTGCGCGGACAGCGGTTGGTGACGCTGCACCGAGAACAGCAGTAGGCCAATGCCGACCAACTTGAAGGTCGGTACCAGGATACTGGCGATGAACACCACGGCAGCGATAGGAAACATCCCGTGCTGCACCAGCTGGATGACTCCCGACATGATGGTGCTGGGGTCGCCTTGGCCGAGGGAGTTGACCGTCATGATGGGTAACAGGTTAGCGGGGATATACAGGATCGCCGCGGTGATCAACAGCGCCCAGGTGCGTGTGAGGCTATTGGGGCGACGGGCATGGATCAACGCGCCGCAACGGGTGCAGAGTTGCTCCTCGATATCCGCTTCCTGCTTGTTCAACTCATGGCATTCAGTACAAATCAGAATGCCTGCATCAATCGCCCGCATGGTCATCCTCTCCTGACAGCGCTTGCCAGATCTGATGGGGCGACATCACCACCTCAAGCAGAACTTGGACCATTAATAAACTGACGAAGCAGACCAGACCCAGGCCAATGGTGATGGAGGCCATGTCGGCGAGCTTTACGATCGCCACCAGCACACCCATCAAGTAGACCTCCAACATCCCCCAATCCTTCATGTGGTGGTAGATGCGGTATAGCAGCAGCCCGTAGTTGCGACCGATGTTCCAGCGAATGCTGAGCAGCACTGCCAATTGGCACAGGAGCTTGAGCAAGGGGATGCCCATGCTGCACAGGAACACTACGGCGGCAACACCTTGCATACCGGTATCGAACAGGCCAACCACGCCGCTCCACACGGTGTCCTCCGAGGACTGCCCGAGTAGATTGAGCTGCATGATGGGCAAAAAGTTCGCGGGGATGTACAGCAGCAGAGCTGCCAGCACCAAGGCTAGGCTGCGCTCGACCACATTGTGCCGGTGAGCGTATAGCTCGTAGCCGCAGCGTGGGCATTGGGCTTTTTCGCCGAGGGCGAGCGTTGGTTTGCGCATCAGCAAGTCGCACTCATGGCATGCCACCAGATCGTCCAGCGGTAAATCCGACACCTCGCGGGCATCAACCGGATCGGGCATAGATAGGGCTCTGACTCTAAAAATGGTTAGGTGGCTATTCTAGTGGTGTCGCTCAGAAATAACTGTGCAAATTTGTCGGGGCAGTCAGGTCGGAGCTGCGGGGAACAAGTGTACGGGGACAAGGTGGACACTTTTCGAGCGCCCAAAACAAAACC
>NZ_WKCD01000203.1:0-10214 GCF_021606625.1 Pseudomonas sp. PA-4-8C | reverse complement strand
GGGTAGTGGAAGTGGGCGTACCACAACACCGTTTCTTCGCCCCGTTGGCCCGCGTTGATCCGGTTTTTGTCGCGGATTGCATACTCCGTCAAAAAGTCACCGGCCTTCAAACTGACACGGCTGCGTACCAGGTTGATATCGACAAAGCCATGACGCCATAGGTAGGCGACATTGGCGGCTTTGGGGCGCTGCTGTTTATACCCTTCGGCGCACACTGTGCGGGCTTGCTGCGTGGCGGCGTTCGCCTCAGCCAGATAAGCATTGCGCAGTGCCATACCCTCGTCATTGGCCTTGTGATCACGCGTGAGTTCCTCTGCAAGGGCTTGGAACTTTGCTGCATGCTGGCTCAGCATCACATCCCACTCATGCGGGTCGAGTACGTCGCGTCGGCTGGGATCCTCAAGCTTGCGCTGTTGGAAGCGAATGCTTGCATCGATACCCGTGCGTTCGTCCCTGACGGTTTGTCCCTGCGCCTTGATCATTCTCAGCGTGCGTACCGCAGGCACAGTAGGCTGGGGCGGTCGCGCAGGTTCCACGATGTTCCACACACCTTCATTGGCGTGTTCGTGATAAGTGGCGACGGTTTGCCCGGTGAGGGGGTTCTTGATGTCAACGAAACTGCCTTCGACACCAGGCTCGCTCGGGCGCAGGTCACCCACAAGCGTCTCTTGGTTACGGGTTCTGATGACTCTGCGGCTGGCCGGTCTCTGCCGGGCGGCGCGATTGGCGGGGCGCCTGGGGACAAAGCCCTCTTCAGACAGGATCAACTCGGCCAGTTGCGCCTCCAACGCAGTGCGGGCCAGGCTGAACTGCTCCAGGAACGAGGCTCTATATTCTTCTCGCACAAGTTCGGAACCCATTTCAGATAACGAATTAACGGCGTTTTCCAGGCGACCGTACTGCTGGAGTGCATCCCTGAGTACATCCATTTGTTCAGCCGGTGAGTAACCGCTGGTGGCGAGCACTTCGGTATGAGTGAGTATGGAAGCGCTCGCTCGCCGATCGGTGAGCACTTCAAGGAAAGGGTGCTCCTTCGGGCTATCGGTGTCGCGGGCGCGGTCGATGATCAACTCAACAAACGCCAACAACAGATGCTGCTCTATAACACGCGCAGAAATCGTGTTTTTGGAGGTGATTTTGCTTGAGAGCTTAGTCCTCATTGTCGGGCTGGCCTGATGCAAAATGGCTTCCGTTTTTTCTGCAATCTTGGCCATTTCCTTGAGCAGTTTCAGCCGCTGTGTTGCACCGCTGATGAACTGCTCATAGGCGTCCGTGACGTGGTTGGGCAGTTCTGCGTCGACCCGTAGCAGTAGCTCGGCAAGACTTTCGCCGCGCCCGGTTTGCAGCGTGTTTTGGATTTTCTGATGCAGTGTTGAATATGAAAATAGTAAGTGATCGTAAATATTTTCGGTCGCGACATCTTGTACCTGTTTGTATTGAACCTGTGTTCTGTCCAGTTCCAGCAGTTCTCGGGCCATTGCTAGAGAGCTTTCCTGCGTCGAAAAATACACTTGTGTGTTTTCATGGTAGTTGTCGACGGCGATGTTCCAATCGGTTGCGGCACGTGCTGCCGAGCGTTGCCTTTGCTCATGGCGCTCAACGATTCTGGGGCGCAGGGCGGCAAGTAATGCAGGGCTGTCGAGCCTTTCCCAGTCAGCTCGCAAGGCTTGTTTGTGTTCGATGAGTTGGGTCCTGGCGCGACTTACGGCATCTTTGAGCTGTTGCGCCTGAGGCGTCAATGCACTTGCATCAATGCTCAGGGCTTCCAATCCTGAACTCAGTTGCTCCAATTTTTCCCTGCGTTTTTTTTGCCACTCGCTTAGCCGTTCCCTGGGCATGCCCCCCTCCAGCCTGGCATGCCGGTCCAGGCGCCAATGCCCCTGACCGTCGCTGATCAACCTGAAACCCGGACGCTGCGGGTGCTGCGGATGTACCAGATAGACCTCGCCAAACCCCGGCACAATGCTTACCTGGAACAGCAAGCCGCCGACGCTGGCATGCCAGGTCCCGTCGATGCGGTAAAGCCCCTTCAGCGCACCGGCTGGCTGCGGCGCGGGTAAGGTTTCGGGCCAGGGCACATGCACTTGAACCAGCGCCTTGAGCAACTGTGCGCTGGCCATGGGGCTGGCAAGCGAGCGGCTGAAGTCAAGGGCGGTATGGCCCGTGGCCGGAGGCTCGCCGGGGAGTGCGACCGGGCCATTGCGTACCGGCACGGTACTCTGCGTTCGTGGCAGGCCGGCAGGGCGCCGCCAGGTTTCCAGGTGCAGGGCGTGGTCCTGCGCAGTAGGCTCCCGGAGCGGTTGCGCCGAGGGCGAGGCGGCGTGCAGCAGTATCATTGCGGTATTGAGCAACAGATCAATCAACGCCAGCTCGCGGGTGGTCGAATCATCGCTGTCCAGGCCTGCCAGGTCTTGCGCAAGGCTGCTGACCAGTACCATGAACCACCCCACCAGCATCGCCGGGCCCCGTACCAGTGGCAGCAACAGGGTGTTGAACAGTAACCAGGCGCCTTGCATCACAATGGCCCAGCGGCTTTCGCGGTTGGACACCGACTCGCGGTCGGCCAGGTCCACGAGCGCCCGTGCCGTGCTGCCGAACAGGTGGTTGAGCAACTGACCGTTGATCTGCGACTGCATCCATTCATCGGCACCTTCATCGACGGCCAGGGTGGCGGGCTCGGGTTTTTCAGGCACGCTGAACTCATCTCCCGGCAGGAAGCGAATGAGGTGAGGTTCGCGAATACCGCCGTGGTCGTAGATCGGGCGGGCCGTGTCGCTCAGCCAGATCAGCACGCTGTCTTGCAACGCGCCGGGGCTGGCGAGGGCATCGAGCAGCGCCTGGCGGGTGGGGAACTCATGCAGCGTATCGGCGTACAGCGGTTGATAGAGCAGGTGCGGGCCGATACGGGTATCACGCGGTTCGATGATAAACGTATTGCAGACTTCATCAGGTGTGGCGCCGGCCTTGCGGCACAGCGCCAGTGGGCGCAGGACGATCTCCTGGCCGTCGACGTAGCGATCCAGCGGGGTTTCACCCATCAACGCCTTCACATAGCGATAGCCCGCGATGCTGACGCCATGCTGCCGGCGCATCTTGTATTCAAGCGCCTGCATTGGCAGCTTGACCTTCAGCTCCCGGGTAAACAGTGCTTCGCGTCGTCGCGCATCGGCGGTGTCGGATAGCAGCGTGTCCTTGATTTTCTGCGGATAGGCCGTGCCGATATCTACGCGTTGGATCAGCCCTGTGGTGCCCAGCAAGTAGTCTTCTGTGAGCCAGACCGGCAAAGCCTGGGCGCCTTTGGCCAGGATTTTCAACGTGCCACTGGGTTTGCCGGACAGGTTCTTTAACGCCAGCTCGGTCAGCGACAGGCGCACATGTTCGACAATACCTGCACCGCCCGGGTAGCCGGCACTGACGATGAAGTCGAGCACGACCTCGTCGGGATCGCAGTCGCCGTGATCGGTTTGCATCTGTTTGCGCAAGGTGGTGCGGCTGAAGCTGTAGAGGTCCTCGATCCCTTGGTTGAACGATTGCCCCTGGTTCTGCTGCAGCACCTGAGCCATGTCCTGCAGGTGGCGGTGGTAGGCAAAGCGGTCTGCGCTATCAGCCTGGCTGAGCCAGTCCGGCAATCGGTCGCTGACATTTTGCAACGTCGGGGCGGCGGGGACGCGCACCTGGGTAAAGAAAACTGCCGGGTCAGTGAGGGTTTCCAGACGCCTGCCCAGGGCGGTTTCCTCTTGCCCCTGGAACGTCAGCGTCGCGAGGTCTTCCAGGTGTTGGTTGAGAATCAAGCCGGCTTGTTGTTCGAAGACGTTGCCGTTCGGTTCGTTGCGCCGCCAGGTCAGGCTATCGAACGCAAAGCGCTCGCGCATCCTCGTCGCCCAGGCTTCGCCGAAGGCGTCGATCGAGTCGAAGGCTTCGATGGTCCCGGCCAGGCTGTACAGCAGCACCTGTTTATCGCGCATCAGCAGCAGGTCGGGTGTCAGCAGGAGCGCTTCCTTGCCGGCGCTATGAAAGGTGTTTTCGATGAAGAAGACATAGGTGGCGGGGGTAGAACGGGGCAGGCGCTCCTGCAATACCGGCCAGGCGGCGACAACCGCCAGCATGTCGCGTTGGGTTTGATTCAAGGTGGATTGGCGCGCTGCTGCCGCAGTCATTTGGCCGTTGAGAAACTCGGCCAACCATTGCCAGCGGCTGCTGTCATGGCTGTCGGTTTCACTCCAATAGTCCGCCAGGTCATGCTGCCAGTGCAGGGACAGCGACTCGGGCAGGTCATCGAGGATGCGTGCGATGACCTGCATGTCGATCAGTGCCGGCGCCTGTGGCTTGAGGATCTTGGGGGCTTGCTGGGTCAGGTAGTAAGGCAGTTCGCGTTGTGGGTGCAGGTCCAGCGGTTGCGGGTTCAATGCATGGGCTATCGCCACTTCCATCAACGAGGGGTAGGTGTAGTGCCCCTCAGGGTGAGGGGTGGCCAGCTTGACCGCGCGCAGGTCCAGTTGCAGCGTGGGGTAGTGTTCCAGAATGCGCCTGCGCAGGGCATTGAACACCACCGAATACAAGGCCGGGCGCGTGGCGAAGCGGGCATGGACCGCTTGGGCGGGCAGTTGCTCAAGGGCTGTGAAGGGCGAGGGGGTTGGGTTGGGCATGCAAAGTCCTTTGTCTGTATTGATTCAAGGGGCGGCTCTATGGGCCGACCAGCGATAGCAAATCCAATTCCGTCACGTTGCGGACGGTATAGGGATACCGCCGCTACTGCGTGGCCCCGCGCGCGCGACATATGCACCTCTTGAGGTGACGGCCCGCGTGATGTGCTGACACTCCATTTCAAAGGAGTGACACGATGGCTGATGCAACCCAACCTTCTTCGCCTGCTGCGACGCAGAGCCTGCATGGCGATTTCCTCGAACACGCCAGCCCTCGGTGGCTGATCGACGCCCTGCCTGCGCGCAGGCAAGCGCTCAAGGACGCCTCCACATCGCCGCCCACCTGGCTTGAGAAAGCCTCACCTGCGCAACGCGAGGCGGTGGCGGCCAGCTTTCTGGAAAGCTTCAGTGCACAGACGCAGTTGGACAAAACCATGGCCAGCTTCCAGGACGTCAACGACTTCGCCAGGCCCTTGTTGCTCAAGGCACTGAAGGATCAGTACCAAGTAGAGGTCGACGTCGATAAAACCTTGCTATGCCTGCGCCGGCCGCTGGCGATTGGGGTTCTCCAGACAGAAATCTCGGACTTCCAGTTCCTGAAACTGTCGATGCTGGATGCGGCCTTGCACAATTTCGAGGCCGATGAGTGCAAGGAAGGGGCTTACCACAAGACTTCGGGGTTCGTGGAAGCAACCGACACCCCCGGCACCTACCATTCAGTCACGGTCAACCTTAAAGTCAGCCAGTTCCTGAGCCTGTGCCGGAGCCTGGATATCGGCGTCAAGTACCAAGCTTATCTGCAGACGTTTTTTTACCCTGAGGAGGGGCAGGCGCAAGCGACCTTGCGCGAGCATTTTATCGCCAGCCAGAAGGCTGCATTGAAGGCCGCCGCCGAGCAGGCCGTGTTGACCGGGGATATCCTGCCCGCCGACCAGCGCATGATCCTGTCGGTGATCGAGGGTGAAATTCATCCGTGGATGGGCAACAAACAAGTGTGGTTCAGGACCCTGGGCCTGATGAAGCTCAGAATGACCGGCTGCATGGTGTTTTTGATCTGTAAAAAATACACCTACCCCAATGAGCTGATCATCTACATTCCCCAGGACCCGGTGCACCCGCTCAAGCGCTACACTTGGGCGCAGATGGAAGCGCAATTCAAGCGTCTGTTCACCGAGCGCGATGCGGCTAAACCTGCTGATGCGACACCGACGCCGTACCAGGCGTTTTTCAGCCGGTTCGTACCCTATGAAAAAAGAGCGTATTACTTCAGTCAGTTCACCCAGAAAGCCGCCGATTCGCCCACTGACATCTGGCGCTCGCCCTGGAAAAAACTCCTGGACTTCACCACCCCGCACTTCATCACCGGCATCAAGGAGTTGCCGCCCGAGAAGCCAGCCAAACTGGAACCCAACAACGACCCGTATCTTTCACCTTCCACACGTACCCGGGCCGGCAAGGGCATCTGGGCGGCGAACATCGACCCCTGGAAGTACTTTTATGAGCAACATCGCGAGCAGTTGATCACCGACGCCCGCGCCCACGCAGTGCCTGCTGCCGATGTGGATGCCAAGGCGCGTGAGGCCAAGCTTGCGCACCTGCTGGAGATCGGCATGCTCGGGCTGAACATGGCCTCGATGTTCGTGCCGGTGTTGGGCGAGGTAATGATGACTGTGATGGCTGGACAGTTGCTGTATGAGACGCTGGAAGGCGCGGTTGAATGGGGCGAAGGTGACCTGCAAGCGGCCAAGGCACACCTGATCGACGTCGCCGAGAACCTTGCGCAGATCGCGGTGATGGCCGGCGTGGGCGCAGGAGTCAGCCGCTGGCGGGCGGCCAAGGCGCAGCCTGTGATCGAAGCATTGAATGAAGTGAAGCTGCCCGATGGTCGAACCCGGCTGTGGAGGGCCAGCCTGGAGCGCTATGCCAGCCCGGTGACGCTTGAGCCCACGCTGAGCCCCAATGACCTGGGCCAGTATACGAAAGAGGGCAAGACTTATATCCGCCTGGGCGCCCAGGCTTACGAGCAGTCATTCGACACGTCGTTGCAACAATGGCGGATCAAGCACCCAACCGATCCCCAGGCTTACCAGCCGCTCCTTGAGCACAACGGCCACGGTGCCTGGCAGCACACCTTGGAGCGGCCGCTGGAGTGGGACCGCCTGACGCTGTTGCGGCGAATAGGGCATGCAACCGAGGCTTTCACCGACCAGGCGTTGCTCACGTTGGCCGATGTCAGTGGCGTCAGCGACAACACCCTGCGCAAGATGCACGTTGAGCGTACGCCCGCGCCTCCTGAGCTGCTGGAGGCAATGCGTTTGTTCAACACGGACACCGCCGCCGCCGCGGTGATCGAACAACTGGAAGGCGCCAAACCCATTGATGAGTTGTACCTGTATGCGTTGCCGCTGATTGTGGAAATGCCTCGCTGGCCACAAGGGCGGGCGCTGGAAATCATCGACGGCCCAGCACTGACGGCTAAACCGGTCAGGTACGGCGTGGGGCGTTCGCGTACAGGTGCGACCATCAAGGTCAGCCGCCAGCATATCCTGGGCGGCGAGCTACCCGAGCGTATTCTGGAGGCCCTGGATGAGTCCGAACGTGTGCAATTGCTTGGCGCCGAGGCTGCGCGGGTTCGCGAGGCGCGCAAGCTTGAGTTCAACAAGCAGCTTGCCGACCACGCGCGCCAACGCAAGCCCGCGATTTTCGACAGTATCTATGCCGGTACCGAAGCGGTGGACCCGCGTGTCCGCCGGCTGCAGCGCAACTGCCCGGGGCTCAGTGACTCGGCGGCGCAAGCTGTGCTCGAGCACGCCAGTGCCGACGAGCTGGCATCCTTCGAGACCGCACCGCGTGTGCCCTTGAACATGTTGGAGGAGGCCCGCTGGTATGCCCGCCAAGGGCGCCTGGTACGTGCCTATGCCGGGCTGCGCCGTGAGGCCATCGCCACGGCGGACAGTCGCCGGCTGGCGCTCAATACCCTTGAGACGTTGCCGGGCTGGCCGTCGACGTTACGCCTGGAGGTACGTGACGGCCGTATCGACGGCGCATTGCTCGACAGTATCGGCCCGCAGGCGGCGAGCGCAAAAAAGTACCTGGTCAAGCAAGGCCCCGGTTACCAGGCGTTCGATGAACGCGGTGAGGCCCTCAATAGTCTGCCCAGGAATGGCGATAACTTTTTCGCTTCGTTGATGCATGCGCTCCCCGATGATGCGCGCCAGAGCTTGGGGGTGCCGCAGGTAAGCCAGCAGGCGGCGCTGCAGGCGAAAATCATCGCGCAGGCCGACAAGCATCGTCTACAAGCGGCCGTGTGGCTGGAGCCCAAGACGCAGTGGTTCAAGGCGCCTGCGCGGGTCAATGGCGTACTCAAGGGGTATTACGCCAGTGGGCGCATGCCTGACCCGCGCCAGGCGATTATCCGCGAGGTGCGCAAGATCTACCCTGATTTGACGGACGCCCAGGTTGATGACTTTATCCTTGAGCTGCGGCAGGCGGGCAACGATGTCCGGGCGATTGCGAATCGACTCAGGGCGTTGTTTGAAGAAAACCGCCAGATGCAGGCAACTCTGGATGGCTGGATCAGTCGCGCAGCGCCGGCCGACCGCCATTACCACCTTTTGGCCGCCCAGGCCCTCAAGCGCAGTTGGCGCCAGGCTGTGCTGGCCGGCAAGGTGCCCGGCGCGCAGGTATTGTCGCTGAACCTGGATACGCCGCTGCCGCCCCTGACCGCGAACTTTTCCCATGTGCGCGAGTTGAACGTCAGCGGTGCCGCCTTGCATGACGGCAATATCGACGAGTTTCTGCGCTATTTTCCCAAGCTTGAAAGCCTGTCCATCGAAGCCACCCAGGGCCTGCGCGCAGAGCGCGTGCCACGTCCCTTGCTGACCAACTTGCCGGTCTCGCTGGCGCGCCTGGAGGGGCTCAAGCACCTGAGGCTGACGTTGAGGACATCTGAGCTGGCGGAGCAATTTCCCGCCAGGCTGGCAACATTGACCGGCCTTGAGCGCTTGGAGGTCGGCTACTTTGGCTATCAGAGCGCGCGCCTCGACAGCCTTGACCTTACTCCGCTGCAGCAGCTCAAAACGTTGAGAGTCGTTGCGCCCAATGTGACGTTGCAATGGCCAGCCTATGTACATCAACTGGCGCAGCTGGAGCGCCTGGACCTGGCACAAACCAGAGTGCTCAAGCTCCCAGACAGCCTTTACACCGGGTATGAACGGCTGTGGCGAGGGCTGTCGCTGGACTGGTCGCAACTGAGCTATGAAGCGTTCAAACCGGCCTACGAACACGTCAAGAATTACGCGGGGAGCTCTGGTCCGCACCTCATGAATCTGGATGAAATGGTCAAAGGTTTCGCCCAGGGAGAACTGGCGTTGCTGATGGGCGAAAAGACGGTCGCCGAGCGAGTGACCGACGCGCTCATGAGCACCTGGAAGACCCCGCAAACACGCATGAATGCGCTCCAGGCGCTGCGCGAAGAACACCTGGGTATCTTCAAACAGTTTTATCAGCCATCAACGCTTCCGGGCATCAGGCATAAGTTTCGTGTAGAGCGCTGGGAGGCGGGGTATAACGCACGCATCTTGACGGCGCTTGAAAAAAGCTGGACCTGGGCCGTGAGTAAGCGCTACGGGGTCAAGCTCGACGAGGAGATCAGCGGGCAGGGCGATACTTTTGATGGTTCGGTGTTCGAACTGCCGGCCTTTGACCTGCCCACCGCTGCCGAATTGAGCAGCGAGAAAATTGACGAGTTGCCCGTGTTGCCTGCCGGTACTTTTTCCCATGTGAAAACCCTCAAGCTGAGCTGGCTGGAGGATGTGCCCGCCGACCAGCTCAAAGGTTTCGTCCGTGCGTTTGGCGGCGTAGAGCAACTGGAAGTGCGTTACAGCTACCTCAGCGACGTGCCTGTCGCCGCCGACGTGCTGCCGTCCCTGACCCACCTGAACCTGTCCGATAACCTTATCGTGGTGACCCCTGCGGTGCAGGCTCAATTTGATGGGATGAAGAATCTGCAAGTGTTGAACCTGCAGTACAACCCGCTGGGTGGATTGAATGTCAGTGCGATGACGAAGCTGACGGCCTTGAATCTGCGCGATACGCGGTTGCAGGCCTGGCCGACTGGCGCCGAAAACCTTGCGCAGTTAGCCTGCCTGGATATGCGTGACAACGCGTTGACGAGCCTTGCCCCCAGCGCCCTCAGCCACCCGGATATGCTGTTGCGCACCGAACTGGCGGGTAACCCGTTGAGCGCTGAAGGCGAGGCGGCATTGAATAGGGCGCGCAACCGCATCGAGCGGGAGAGGGGGCTGCCTCAGGGTGCCTTGAGCCGTTTTGCCCTGGCACAAGAGCCCTGGACATTTCCGCCGACGGAGACGGCCGCGTCGTTATCACGGTATTTACTGTTCTGGCGGCAGATGCCTGAAAACCCTGAGGAGACTGCCAGTTTCGTCGTGCGTTTGCGGCGCGTAAATGCCGGGCTGAACGATGAGCAAGGGGCGGCAAGGATCGAGCAGTTGCGCCAAGCCGGCATGAGCGACACGCAACTCGATACGCTGCTCAGTCAATGGCAGCGGA
>NZ_WKCD01000202.1:0-10278 GCF_021606625.1 Pseudomonas sp. PA-4-8C | reverse complement strand
TGCGCTGACCCTGCGCGAGATCTGCGACCTGAGCACCGAGGCCATCGCTCACGCTTTTCTTGCCACGCCCAGCACCATTGCCCAACGCATCGTGCGCGCCAAGGGCAAGATCCGTGAGGCGAAAATTCCCTATCAAGTGCCGTCCCGGGCCGAATTGCCCGAGCGGTTGGACAGTGTGCTGCGGGTGATTTACCTGGTGTTCAACGAGGGCTATTCGGCCTCGGCGGGTGCCGACCTCACCCGTGAAGACCTGACCCTGGAGGCCATTCGTCTGGGGCGCTTGCTGTTGGAGTTGCTGCCCGAGCCGGAAGTCATGGGCTTGCTGGCGTTGATGTTGCTGCACGAGTCGCGTCGGCCTGCCCGTACTTCTGCCAGCGGCGAACTGGTGCTGTTGGACGCGCAGGATCGTACACTTTGGGACAGGGCCTTGATCGCTGAAGGCTGCGCACTGGTGGAGCAGGCGCTCACCTCGCGGCGCTTTGGACCGTATTGCCTGCAGGCGGCGATTGCCGCCGTGCACGCCGAGGCGCCCAGCGCAGGGGAAACCGATTGGCGGCAGATTGTCGGGCTCTACGATGTATTGCTCAGGTCTGTGCCGTCGCCGGTGATCGAGTTGAACCGTGCGGTAGCGGTGGCGATGGAGCAGGGGCCGTTGGCGGGGTTGGCGCTGGTAGACAACCTTTTGCAGCGCGGTGAGTTGCAGGACTACCACTTGGCGCATTCGGCGCGTGGGGAGTTTTGCCGGCAGTTGGGGCGGTTTGACGAAGCCCGCAGGGCGTACGAAAAAGCTTTGTCCCTGACCCAACAAGCGCCAGAAAAACGCTTCATCACGCGACGCCTCGCCGAACTCAAATAGCCAAAACACTGTTATGACGCCCCGCGATCCAATGTGGGAGCTGGCTTGCCTGCGATGACGGCCTGACAGCCAACGTCTCTTTAACTGCCCCCTCTACATTGCACTGCGTTCACTCCAGCATCTTGCCCAGCAACCAGCTCCCCGCAGGTCCCGGCGGCTGGTGCCTGGACCACAGCGCATCCACCGCCACCGAACGCGGCCAACTGCGCACCTTGAGTTCAACCAATTGGTTACCGCCAAAGCGCTCCACCAGCCAGCGCGGTATTGGTGCCCAACCAAAACCCAGCTGCGCCATTTCCATCAGCATCAGGTAACTCGGCGCCGACCAGACGCGTTGCTTACCGCGGTTTTCATTGGGGCTGATGATGCTCGCCAAGCGCAACTCCCGGTGTTGTTGCAGCGTGTGCGGGTGAACCTTGCCCAGGCTCGCCAACGGGTGTTTAGGCGAGACGAACAGCGCGATCTCCGTGCGCTCTTCCACCGCAGAGAAGGTCAGATCGGGCGGGTAAACTTCCTGTTTCTCAATAAATGCGATCTGCGCCCGGCCACTTTGCACCAGCGCGATCAGGTCTTCGCATTCCGCGATCAGGCATTCCAGCTCAAGGTCCGGGTAGCGTCGTTCGAAGGCGGTGAGGGCGATCTCGAATCGATCAGACTGATAAGTATCGGACATGGCGATACTCAACTTCGGCTCCAGGCCTTGAGATAACTGACTGGCCGCCAGCTCCAGGCGGCTACTGGCTTCCAGCACTTGCTCAGCCCGTTGCAGCAAAACCTGCCCTGCGGGCGTGAGGGTCGGTTTGCGGCTGCTGCGGTCAAACAGCACCACGTCCAGGTCGATCTCCAGGCTCGCCACCGCCGCGCTCACGGTGGACTGGCTCTTGCCCAGCTTGCGCGCCGCCGCGGAAAACGAGCCTTGGGTGGCCGCCTGGACAAACGCCTGGAGCACTTCATGGGAGGCCATGACTATCGCCTTGATCGATGGTTATTGGTTATGAAGTATCGAGACAAAGCCTGATCATGGCAACCATCGTCACTCACGGAGCCGGGTCATGACCCCTACCAAATCCCTTACTGAACGCGTTTTTCAAGCCCTTGGTTTCGAAGGGCTGGCCCTATTGATCTGCACGCCACTGCTGGTGTGGGTCACTGGCCGGCCGGCGCTGGAGATGGGCGCAGTGACCTTGGGCATCAGCCTGTTGGCACTGAGCTGGAACGTGGTGTTCAACAGCCTGTTCGACCGCCTTAAAGCTCGCCTGCAACTGGCCAACGGTGGTTGGACCCGTGTGCTGCACGCGCTGCTGTTTGAAGGCGGCCTGATTCTGCTGGCGGTGCCATTGATTGCTGCCTTGATGAAGATCAGCCTGTTGGAAGCCTTCATCCTCGACATTGGCGTGTTGTTGTTCTTCCTGCCCTACACCTACGTGTACCACTGGGGTTACGACGTCATTCGGGAAAAAATCAGCGAAAAAAATGCTACCCACTGTAGGAGCGAGCTTGCTCGCGAAGATCGCTAACGATAACGCGGGGCCTCTGTAAATACGCGGCGCTCTTGAGTTTTTCGCGAGCAAGCTCGCTCCTACAGGGGGCCGCCGTTTAGAGGAACATCCCGCCCGACGCCTCGATCCGCTGGCCGGTGATCCAGTGGCTGCCATCGGCCAGCAAGATCGAAATCGCGCCGCCAATATCGTCCGGCAAGCCGGCTCGGCCAAGAGCAGTGTTATTGGCCACCATCGCATTCACATCATTGTTATCGCGTACCGCGCCACCGCCGAAGTCAGTGGCAATCGCGCCCGGTGCCAGGGTGTTCACGGTGATACCCCGTGGGCCCAGCTCTTTAGCCTGGTAGCGCGACAACACTTCCACCGCGCCTTTCATGGACGCGTAGGCCGCATAACCCGGCAGGCTGAAGCGTGCCAGGCCGCTGGAGATATTGATGATGCGCCCGCCATCGCGGATCAGCGGCAGCAGTTTTTGCGTGAGGAAAAACGGTGCCTTCACATGGATCGCCACCAGTTGGTCGAACTGGGCTTCGGTGGTTTCGGCAAAGCTTGCGTAGGTGCCAACCCCGGCGTTGTTGATCAGGAAGTTGAAATGATCCTGGGCGAACACATCCTTGAGCAGGGTGCCGATCTGGCCAACGAATGCATCGAAGGTTTCACTCTGGCTGACGTCCAGTTGCAGCATGGCGGCGCGACCGCCCAAGGCCTCTACTTGGGCTATCACGGCTTGGGCTTCGGTCGCTGCGCTGTGGTAAGTGCCGATGATGTCGATGCCTTGCGCAGCCAGGTGCAGGGCGGCGCTTTTTCCAAGGCCACGACTGGCGCCGGTGATGAGTGCGATTTTACGGGTCATGGTGCAGTCCTCAAATGGGGTTAGTGGGATTGAGTGTATTTGTCCGGCCATAACGTGATAAACAGGCTGATATCGGAATCACTGGCCGGATAGGGCGAACAATCACATGAACAAGCTTGAGCTGCTGCGCACCTTCGTACGCGTCACTGAGTTGTCGAGCTTTACCCAGGCCGGCCAAAGCCTGGGCTTGCCGCGCTCTACGGTATCCGAGCATGTGCAGGCGTTGGAGGAGTTGCTGGGCGCACGGCTGTTGCAACGCACCACGCGCAAGGTGCAGGCGACCCAGGATGGTCGGGTGTTGTATGAGCGCAGCAAGGATCTGCTGGCGCATATGGAGGAGCTGGAAGGGTTGTTCCGTCAGGACGAAACCCAATTGGCCGGGCGCATACGGGTGGACATGCCCAATGTCATGGCGCGGGGCTTGATCTTGCCGAACTTGCCCACGTTCATGGCGCGCCATCCTCTGATCGACATGGAGATCAGCGGTTCGGACCGCCAAGTGGACCTGATCGCCGAAGGTTTTGATTGCGTGGTGCGCGTCGGCGCCCAGCCCGATCAAACCGTGGTAGCGCGGCGGGTGTGCAGCATGCCGATGGTCAACTGCGCGAGCGCGGCGTACCTGCAACGGTATGGCGTGCCCGAAACCCTGGCAGACCTGGCGCATCACCAGTTGGTGCATTACGTGCGGCCACTGGGCGCACGCTCGGCCGGGTTCGAGTACTTGGTGGGCAACAAGGTGCAGCGGTTACCGATGGCAGGCCGGGTGACGGTCAACAGCACCGACGCCTATCAGTCGGCGTGCCTGGGCGGGTTTGGCATCACGCAGGTGCCTCAGCTCGGGATACGCGACTTGTTGGCCAGCGGCGAGTTGGTGGCGGTGCTGCCCGATTACCAGGCGCCGCCCCTGGATGTGTCGTTGCTGTACGCCGGTCAGCGGCATCTGCCGTTGCGGGTGCGGGTGTTCATGGACTGGTTGACCGCCACCCTGCAAGCTCATCTTTAACGGCGTGCCGACAGCTGCTGGGGCGCCAGGAACGCGTCGTGGAAGTAATCCCGGAACGCTTGCATCGCTGGGGTAAACGCACGCTCGCGGTGCCAGGCCAGGCCGACGCTCATGGGCGTGACCGGGTCGGTGACGGTCAGGGTTTCGATGCGCTTGCCTTCCAGGGACCAGGGCCGGTGCACCAGGTCTGACAGGATCGCCACGCCGCTGCCGTTGGCAACCATGCTGCGCACCGCCTCCACTGAGCTGGTGCGCAGCCGCACCTTGGGCGTTTGCCCGGCCTGTTCCCAGTAGCGCATGGCGCTGTGTTCGGCTTCATCGACGGTGAGCAAAATGTAGGGTTCTTGGGCCACGTCCGCCAGGCTCACGGCGCCGCGTTCGCACAACGGGTGATGGCTGGGCAGCCACAGGCGGCGTTCGGAGTTGAACAGAATTTCCGAGACGATATCCGCGTGGGTGAGGTTGGCGGTCAGCACCACGGCCATGTCGAACTGGCCGTCGAGCAGGCCCTGTTCGATGGCCTGGCGTTCCTGTTCGAACACCTCGATGGTCACGTCCGGATGCCAATGCTCCATGCGCTGCAAATGGTGCGGCAGGAAATAACCCAGCACCGTGTAACTGGCCGCCACCCGCAGCACGCCGCTGGCGCGGTAGTCCGGCAACGGGCTGTTGAGGGCGTCCTCCACGCTGTGCACAATCACGTAGGCACGGTTGAGAAAATGCCGCCCGGCATCGGTGAGGTTCATGCCCTGGGCCGAGCGCACGAACAACTTCACGCCGAGCATGGCTTCCAGCTCCTTGATCGCCGTGGTCACCGCCGATTGGGAAATATTCAAGTGAATCGCCGCCTGGGATATCTGGCCGATTTCCGCAGTGGCGACGAAATAGCGAACCTGGCGCAAGGTTAAAGACATATCGCACTCTGCTTATTGATCGTTCCCACGCTCTGCGTGGGAATGCCTCTTGTGACGCTCCGCGTCACGGTCTCAAGTGCGGACGCAGAGCGTCCATGGCTGCATTCCCACGCAGAGCGTGGGAACGATCGGGGGTCGAGGATAAAAAGCTATCTGATTTTCAGAAGATGGGCCATCTGATAATAGATCTTCCCAAGGGGTCAAGCCCCAGCCTACTTTGCGGGCATCACCTTTGGCGGAGCGACCTCGATGCAGGCAGTGGATTTCAATTCAGACATGGGCGAAAGCTTTGGCCCCTGGACCATCGGCGACGGCGTCGACGCAGAGCTGATGGCCTACATCAGCTCGGCCAATATCGCCACCGGCTTTCACGCCGGCGACCCCGGCACCATGCGCCGCACCGTCGAGCGCGCCAAGCAACTGGGTGTGGCGATTGGCGCCCACCCAGGCTTCCATGACCTGGTGGGTTTCGGTCGCCGGCATATCAACGCACCGGCCCAGGAACTGGTGGACGACATGCTCTACCAGCTCGGTGCCCTGCGTGAAATGGCCCGTGCCCAAGGCATGACCCTGCAACACATCAAGCCTCACGGCGCGCTGTACATGCACCTGGCCCGCGATGAAGAGGCCGCCCGGCTGTTGGTGCAAAACCTGCAAGTCATCGAGCCCACGCTGATGCTGTATTGCATGCCCAACTCGGTGATCTGGCGCATTGCCAAGGAACTGGGGCAACCGGTGGTGCGCGAGTTCTATGCCGACCGTGAATACGACCTGAGCGGCTCCATCGTGTTTACCCGCAATGTGCGGGCGCTGGACCCCGCCACAGTGGCCGCGCGGGTCTTGCGTGCGTGTCAGGCCGGCCTGGTGCGTACCGTCGAAGGCGAAGACCTGGCGATTGAATTCGATTCCATCTGCCTGCACAGCGACACCCCCGGCGCCCTGGACTTGGTGCAAGCCACCCGTGCAGCCCTGGACCAGGCGGGCATCGACGTCAGAACACCCCGATAAGATCCAACCCTTACTTTTTTGCCTGCCTTTCTACAATGATTCCAAGAGGAACAGACATGGCTGAAACGTCCCCCATCCGCTACAGCTTCGGCGGTGATGAACACCTGTTTGCCGAGGTCAGCGACAGCATGTCCCTGGAGGCTTTTTTCAAGGGCATGGCGGTGACCCGCGCCGTGGAGCGCCTGGCGCTGGAAGGCGTACTGGATGTCTGCCTGGCCAATGCATCGTTCCAGATTCGCTTCGACCCCGACCGCATAGCCCCTCACGCGTTGCTCGACGCCGTGCAAAGCGCCGAAGCCCAGGCCGTGGCCGAGCGCACCTTGCGCACGCGCATCATCGAAATCCCGGTGCTCTATAACGACCCCTGGACTCACGAAACCCTGATGCGCTTTCGTGACCGCCACCAAGACCCCAGCGGCACAGACCTGGAATACGCCGCACGCATCAATGGCTTGGCCGACGTAAACGCGTTCATCGCCGCCCACAGTGGCGCGCCGTGGTTTGTGTCGATGGTCGGCTTTGTCGCGGGCTTGCCGTTCATGTTCCAGATGGTCCAACGCGAGCGGCAATTGCAGGTACCCAAATACCTGCGGCCACGCACCGACACACCGAAACTGACCCTGGGCCATGGCGGCTGCTTTGGCTGTATCTACTCAGTGCGAGGGGCGGGCGGTTATCAGATGTTCGGCGTTACCCCGGCACCGATCTACGACCCGGCGCAGCAGTTGGCGTACCTCAAGGCGCACATGGTGTTCTTCCGCCCTGGCGATATCGTGCAGTTCAAGCCGATAGACCGCGAGGCTTATGACCGGGCCGTCGCCGAGGTGGACGCCGGGCGTTTCGATTTACGCATTCGCCCGGTGGAATTTTCTCTGGATGCCTTTCTCGCCGACCCCATCGGCTATCCGAAAACCCTGCAGGAGGCGCTGGCATGATCAAGGTCCTCAAACCTGGCCTCGCCACCTCCGTGCAGGACCTGGGCCGCGAAGGTTATTACCACTTGGGCATCCCGCCGTCGGGGGCGCTGGACCAATACGCGTTGAGTGCGGCCAACCACTTGGTGGGCAACCCCGTGGGCGCGGCGGGCCTGGAATGCACGCTGATCGGGCCAGAGCTGGAGTTCCAGCAGGACGCGCTGGTGGCCCTGAGCGGCGCCTTGATGTCGCCGCGCCTGGACGGTGAAGTGGTGCACCAGGACACCGCCTTTGCCGTGCGCGCCGGGCAGGTGCTGCGGTTCGAATTTCCCAAGGCCGGCGCACGCACCTACCTCGCCGTTGCGGGTGGTATCGACGTGCCGTTGGTGCTCGGCAGTCGCTCCACCTACACCCTCGGCGCCCTCGGCGGGTTTAATGGCCGGCGCTTGCAGGAGGGCGATCAATTGCCGATCGGTACCGCCAGCGGTACCGGGCGTGCGGGTAACAGCTTGCCGATGGCGTTGCGGCGTTCGGTCGGTGGTGATGTGACATTGCGAGTGGTGCCGGGGCTGTATTACGAGCGTTTGACTGACGAGGCCAAAAGCAGCTTTTTTGCCGAACCGTGGACGGTGGGCTCCGAGGCCGATCGCATCGGCTATCGCTTCAAGGGCGGCAGCGCGTTGAGCTTCCAGCCACGGGAACAGCCGTTTGGCGCGGGCTCCGATCCTTCCAACATCGTCGACAGTTGCTACCCGATTGGCTCGATTCAGGTACCGGCAGGGCTCGAACCGATTGTGCTGCACCGCGATGCGGTGTCGGGCGGTGGCTACGCGATGATTGGCACGGTGATCAGCGCCGACCTGGACTTGATCGGGCAGATGCAGCCCAACCAGCGGGCGGGGTTTGTGGCGGTAAGTCTCGAGGAGGCTTTGGAGGCGCGGCAGGTGTACAAGAAGCGGCTCAAAGCGATGGCTGGACTCTTCAATCACTGACCCGACGCATAACCCTGTGGGAGCTGGCTTGCCTGCGATAGCGGTGAGTCAGCTTGCATTGTGTTGGTTGATCCACCGCAATCGCAGGCAAGCCAGCTCCCACAGTTGGGGCTTATTTCAATTTGAGAATTTGCGAAAGGCCCAACGCCCGGCGAGCAGGGTAAAGGTTGCGACCAAGGCCACCAATATCCAGAAGCCTTCCGGGTCTTGAGACAGGGGCACCCCACCCACATTCATGCCAAAAAAGCCGGCAATGATGTTGATCGGCAGCGCCAGCACTGTCACCACCGTGAGGGTGAACAGCGTGCGGTTGCTCTGTTCATTAAGGTTGGCGGCGATCTCTTCCTGCAACAGCTTGATGCGCTCGCCCAGGGCGGTCAGGTCGTTGATGATCAGCGCAAACTCCTCGGTGGATTTGCGTAACTCCTTCACGTCTTCCTTTTGCAGCCATTGCGGCGGGCGATTGAGCAGGCGCAGCAGCGAGCCCGGTTCCAGCGCCAGCAGGCGTTGCAGGCGCACCAGCACGCGGCGGGCCGCACCCAGTTCAGCACGGTTGGTGGACAGGCGCGAAGACAACAGCTGATCTTCGATATGGTCGACGCTGATACTGGTCTTGCGCACGATCTGCGTCAGCACTTCGCCCTGGTCGCGCAGCAGGTGCACCAGCAGTTCCAACGGCGAGCGAAAGTGTTCACCGGCCTTCACCGACGAGCGCAATTTATCCACCGAGTGCAACGGCTGCAGGCGCGCACTCACCAGCAAGCGGCTGCGGGCGCACACCCACAGCGTGGAAATATCCGACGACACCATGCTGCTGAAGTTGAACACCACGTCGTTGACCACCGCCAGCAAGGCCGAGTCCACATGCTCGATGCGCGTGGAGCGCGACCCCTCGTGCAGGGCTTCAAAAAACTCTTCCGGCAGCGACAAGTGCGCCTGCATCCAGCGCTCGCAGGCGGCGTGGGCCAGGTTCAGGTGCAGCCACAGGAATTCTTCCGGGTCTGGGGGTTGCTGCAAGGCGGCGAGGGCGGTGGCGGAATCAATTTGCTGGCCTTTCTCGCCGGGGCGAAAACGAAAACCGTAAAGCAGGCCAAACAGATCGGAATCCTGGTGGGCATGGTCGATGCTGTGGTTCATGGCGACTCGCAGAGAAAGGGCCTGTAGGACGTTTCACAGGTTCCTAGGCGAATCATTGCAAGGCGGTATGACGGTTATGTGACGGTTTGAGGCGCGCATAAAAAAACGCGCCACCCGAAGGTGGCGCGTTTTTTCAAGGTTCAACTCAGGTGTCTTGCTTGTTTTCCAGCACGGCACCGGTCTTGGCGTCGAGCTTCACTTCAAAGCGCTTGCCGGTGGTATCGGTCAGGTCCACTTCGTAGACGTACTGGTTGGCGACACCGTGTTTGGTGTCCAGCTCAGTGTCAGTGATCGAAGCACCAGGGTGAGTTGCCACGGCTGCTGCGTTGAGTTTGTCGAAAGGCATCACGGCGCCGGACTTGAGCAGGCCCTCGATATGATCCGGACGAACATCCGCCTGTGCCAGGCCGGCAGTCAGGGTCAGGGCGGTGGCAGCGAACAGGGCAGTCAAAGTTTTCATGGTGTGTGTCCTTCTTAGGTTGAGCTGTTTAAGTGGCGCCAGATTAACCGGCGCAACTTAACTCATCCTTAATGGCTCACTGACACCAATGCTTTTAGTACTTATGGTCGTTGAGCAGGTCTTGCACGCTGGACGACGGCCAGCGTTTGTAGAACTTCAGCAGTTCGGCGGCGCGGTTGGTGAAGATGCCGTCGACGCCGGCTTTCATGACTTTCTCGAAGTCCACCGGCTCATCCACGGTATACACATGCACCAGCAGGCCCTTGTCGTGGGTCAGCTTGTTCATTTGCGGCTTCACCAGGTCGGTATAGCTCTGGTCGCCGTGGTCGGTCAACTCTGCCGAGGGGCCGGTGCCGATGGCGCCGAGGCTTTTGGCTTCATCGACCCACTTTTCGAATTCGGCAGCGTCTTTAGGCTCTTGCTTGGCGTAGTAGGCGGCCTTGGTGGGTTCGCCAGACTCGGCGAAGGTCACTTTGGATTTGGGCTCGATACTGCCTTCACCCACCCACAACAGCAGGATTTTCGGGGTATTGGGCATTTCCTTCTGCAGCTCTTTGAGGCTGGCGGTTTCGAAGGTTTGCAGCACCACGCGGCCCTTGCCTTGGCCGACACCGGTGTTGCTCTTGCCCAGTTTGGAGC
>NZ_WKCD01000201.1:0-10283 GCF_021606625.1 Pseudomonas sp. PA-4-8C | reverse complement strand
CCACCTACACCCTGCTGACAGCCGGCGCGGTCAACGGCACCTTTGCCACCACCAACCTGGAGAACCTGGCGTTCCTCACGACCGCGTTGAACTACAGCCCAACCCAAGTGGCCCTGGCGGTCAGCCGCAACAACGTCAGCTACGCCAGCGTGGCGGCCACCGGTAACCAACGCGGCGTGGCGGCGGCGTTGGGCACAGGTACCGCAGTCGGTGGCGCAGCGGTGCAAAATGCACTGCTTAACGGTAATGCAGCGGCGGCACGTGCGGCCTTCGACAGCTTGTCCGGCGAAATCCACGCCAGCACCGCCAGCGCCATGCTTGAAGATTCGCGTTATGTGCGTGACGCGGTCAACGAGCGCCTGCGCCAACCCGGTTGCTACCGCGAGGACGACCCGCGCAATGCTCTGGCACCCAGCGAGAACCACCTGAGCAGCGCCGGTTGCCACGGCGAGATGGTCGGTTGGATGCGCGTGCTCGGCACCTGGGGCCATATGGGCGGTGACAGCAACAGCGCCAAGCTGGACCGCAACCTCAGTGGCTTCCTGCTCGGTACCGACAAGCAAGTGGACGACGCCTGGCGCGTGGGCGTGGCCGCCGGCTACACCCGCAGCGACCTGGACGCCAAGCGCCGCAATTCCAGCGCCGATGTGGACAGCTACCACCTGATGGCCTACACCGCCTACCAGCAAGAAGCCTTCGCCGCACGCATGGGCGTGGCGTACAGCTGGCATGACGTCGAAAGCAAACGCAACGTGGCCGTCGGCGGCGAGGGCCAACGCCTCAAAGCCGACTACAAGGCACGCAGTGCGCAAGTATTCGGTGAAGTCGGCTACACCATTCAAACCCCTACCGTAGCCCTGGAACCGTTCGCCGGCCTGGCCTACGTCAACTACGACAGCGACACGATCAAGGAAAAAGGCGGCTCGGCAGCCCTGCGTGGCGATGCCGACCAGGACATCACCTACTCGACCTTGGGCGTGCGCATTGGCCAGACCATCACCCTGGGCAACGGCTCGAAAATCACCCCACGGGGCAGCATCGGCTGGCGCCATGCCTTCGGTGACACCAAGCCCGACGCCGACCTGAGTTTTATCAATGGCGGTGGCTCGTTCAGCACCCAGGGTGTGCCGATTGCCAAGGACAGTGCGGTGGTGGAAGCGGGCCTGGATTACCAGATCAGCCAGAACGGCAGACTGGGCCTGGGCTATTCCGGCCAACTCTCGCGCAACGACAAGGACCACGCGGTGACGGTGAGTTTCTCCCTCGGTTTCTGATCACGGCCGAGTTTTCTTGAACCGCCCGCAAGGGCGGTTTTTTTTGCCCCATGTAGGAGCGAGCTCGCTCGCGAAAAACCTCAACGATAACGCCGGCATCCTGATTAAACGCGGCGCCTGTGAGTTTTTCGCGAGCAAGTTCGCTCCTACAGGTAAGAGCCGTGCTATTCCTCTTGTCCCCGCTTCCCATGTCACCCCCCAGCCCACAGATCCCTTAATTTTCAAGCCTGCCGGAAGCCCCTCCAGGCCTACGGCTGCGCCCGCAGTTTTTTACAGGCGCGCGGTACTGCCGATCCAAGCGGCAAAACTGAATACGGACATTCTCGTCAACCGTGAATTATCAGGCAGGTTCCCCATGCAGTTCAGCGACTTACTCGCAGCGATTTCCACCCACGCGATCCGTCTGCAAACGGAAGAAGACGATCTGATCGTTCTGGGCGATGACCAAGCGTTGGACGACGCGCTCTGGGATCAATTGATCGCACACAAATCCCAACTGCTGGAGTTGGTCGCCGAACATGGCGGTGACTGGCTGAGCCCGGCCTACCGCATCACCCCGGATATGCTGGCGCTGGTCAACCTCGACCAGCCGGCCATCGACCGCATCGTCGCGGCGGTCCCAGGCGGTGCGGCGAATGTGCAGGATATCTACCCGCTGGCGCCGCTTCAGGAAGGTATGCTCTATCACCACATCTCGGCGCAGAAGGGTGACCCTTACGTGCTGCACGCGCAGTTCGTGTTCGACAGCCGCGCACGCCTTGAGGCCTTTGCCGAGGCGCTGCAATGGGTCATCGATCGTCACGACATTTTGCGCACTTCCATGGTCTGGGAGCGCCTGGACGAACCGCTGCAGGTGGTGTGGCGCAAGGCTGTGCTGGCCTGCGAAGAGGCGCAGCTGGACGGTGCTGACCGCCTGGCTCAATTGCTCGCTCGCTATGATGCCCGCGCTTATCGCATGGACCTGGGTCAGGCGCCGCTGCTGCGCCTGGTGTTCGCTGACGACCCAGCCAACCAGCGGCTGGTGGCGATGCTGTTGTTCCACCACACCATCCTCGATCACACGGCCCTGGATGGCGTGCGGCATGAAATCCAGCTGTACCTGGCCGGGCAGCAAGCCCAGGCCCCTGCACCGGTAGCGTTTCGCAGCTATATCGCCCAGGTGCGCCATGGCGTCAGCGAGCAGGCCCATGAGGCGTTCTTCCGCGACATGCTGGCGGATATCGATGAACCGACGCTGCCGTTCGGCCTGCAAGATGTGCAGGGCGATGGCCAGGGCATCGACGAAGTGCGCATCCCTGTCGACAGCGCTCTGAGCCGCCGCTTGCGTAGCGTGGCGCGCCCGCTGGGGGTGAGTGTGGCGAGCCTGATGCACCTGGCCTTGGCGCGGGTGCTGGGCGCAGTCTCCGGGCGGGAGGCGGTGGTATTTGGCACTGTGATGCTCGGGCGCATGGGGGCGGGCGAGGGCGGTGAGCGGGCCTTGGGCATGTTCATCAACACCTTGCCACTGCGCGTGGATGTGGGTGAGCAGGGCGTGCGCGCTGCGGTCAAGGTCACCCATGAGCGCCTCACGCGCTTGCTCGATCACGAACATGCGTCCCTGGCGCTGGCACAACGGTGCAGCGGCGTGGCGGCGCCTACGCCGCTGTTCAGCGCGATACTTAACTACCGTCACAGCGCCGCCACTGACATGGCGGCGGTGATCGAAGTGGCCGACGGCATCCAGGTGCTGGGCGCCGAGGAGCGCACCAACTACCCGCTGACGGTGAACGTCGATGACCTGGGTGAAGACTTCGCCCTGACCGTGATGGTCGATGCCTCCATTGGCGCGCCACGGGTTGCCGGTTACCTGCACGCGGCCTTGGAAAGCCTGGCCGGCGCCCTCGAACAACGACCGGAGATGCCGCTCTGCGGCCTGAACATCCTGCCTGACGCTGAACGCCATCACTTGCTGCACACCTTGAACGACTGCCCCACGCACTACGCCGACACCCAGCTGATCCACCAGCAAGTCGAAACCCACGCCGCCGCCCAGCCCGATGCCATTGCGTTGTCCTTCGAGCAACACGCCCTGACCTACCGCCAACTCAACGAACGCGCCAACCAAGTCGCCCACGCGCTGCTGGCTCACGGCGTGCGCCCCGACGCGCGGGTGGCGATCTGCGTGGAGCGCGGCCCGCAGATGATCATCGGCCTGCTGGGCATCCTCAAGGCCGGCGCCGGCTATGTGCCCATCGACCCGGCCTATCCCCAGGAACGCATCGCCTATACCCTGGCCGACAGCCGGCCGGTGGCGGTGCTGGTACAGGCCGACACGGCGCAGCGGGTCGG
This sequence comes from Pseudomonas sp. PA-4-8C, assembly GCF_021606625.1. Classification (NCBI taxonomy): domain Bacteria; kingdom Pseudomonadati; phylum Pseudomonadota; class Gammaproteobacteria; order Pseudomonadales; family Pseudomonadaceae; genus Pseudomonas; species Pseudomonas sp. PA-4-8C. The sequence goes on along the minus strand of NZ_WKCD01000201.1, from coordinate 6,681 downwards.
CGCACTGGCCCGGATCGACCTCGACCACCTGGGCCCGTTGCCCATCAGCAACCCCCGGCTGCACCTGAGCCCGGCCAACCTGGCCTATGTGATCTACACCTCCGGCTCCACCGGCCAGCCCAAGGGCGTGATGATCGAGCATCGCCAGGTCGCGCGCCTGTTCGGCGCCACTCAGCAGTGGTTCGGCTTCAATCATCATGATGTGTGGGCGTTGTTCCATTCCTTTGCGTTCGACTTTTCCGTGTGGGAAATCTGGGGCGCGCTGATGCACGGCGGCCAGTTGCTGATCGTGCCGCAACTGGTCAGCCGCTCACCGGATGAGTGCTACGCGCTGTTGTGCGATGCCCAGGTGAGCATCCTCAACCAGACGCCGAGTGCGTTCCGCCAGTTGATCGCGGCCCAGGGCAACAGCGCCCAGTCCCATTCCCTGCGCCAGGTGATTTTCGGCGGCGAAGCCCTGGAACCGGGCATGCTCAAGCCGTGGTACGCACGGGCGGTGAATGCCGGTACGCAACTGGTGAACATGTACGGCATCACTGAGACCACCGTGCATGTGACCTACCGGGCGCTGGAAGCAGCCGACGCGCACTTGGTCGGCGTGAGCCCGATTGGCGTGCGTATTCCTGATTTGCAGTTGTACGTGCTGGATGCACGCCGCGAGCCCTTGCCCCTGGGTGTGGTGGGCGAGTTGTACGTGGGCGGCGCCGGGGTGGCGCGTGGTTACCTCAACCGCGAGGCGCTGAATGCCGAACGCTTCGTCGCCGACCCGGCCACCGGCCTGCGCATGTACAAGACCGGCGACCTCGGCCGCCTGCTGGCCGACGGCAGTGTCGAGTACCTGGGGCGTAACGATGACCAGGTCAAGGTCCGGGGTTTCCGTATCGAACTGGGTGAAATCCAGGCGCATCTGGCCACGGCCAACGGCGTGCGCGATGCGGTGGTGATCGCCCGTGAAGATCAGCCGGGCGACAAGCGCCTGGTGGCCTATGTGATCAGCGATGGCGAACTCAACGTGGCCGCCCTGCGTGACCATCTGCTGCGCAGCCTGGCCGAACACATGGTGCCCAGCGCCTTCGTGCGCCTGGACACGCTGCCGCTGACCACCAACGGCAAACTCGACCGCAAGGCCTTGCCCGCACCCGATGCCGACGCCGTGGCCCGGCGCGCGTATGCGGCGCCCCAGAGCGCGGTGGAAACCACCCTCGCCAGGCTCTGGCAAGACCTGCTCAACGTCGACCGTGTCGGTCGTGAGGACAATTTCTTCGAACTCGGCGGCCATTCGCTGCTGGCGGTCAAACTGATCGAACGCATGCGCCAGGTCGACCTCAGCGCCGATGTGCGCGTGCTGTTCGGCCAACCCACCTTGGCGGCGCTCGCTGCGGCGGTGGGCGGCCAGCAGACCGTGCAGGTGCCGGCTAACCCCATTCAAGCAGACACGCAGGCCATCACCCCGGACATGCTGCCCCTGGTCGAGCTGGATCAGGCCGCTATCGACCATATCCTTGAGGCCGTGCCCGGTGGCGTTGCCAACGTGCAGGACATCTACGGCCTGGCGCCGTTGCAGGCCGGCATTCTCTACCACCACCTGGCGACCACCGAGGGCGACCCTTACGTGTTGCAGGTGCAGTTGCGCTTTCACGACCAAGGCGCTGTCGATGGGTTCGTAAATGCGCTGCACTCGGTGATCGAACGCAACGATATTCTGCGCACCGCCATCCTCTGGGAGGGCCTGGAGGAACCGGTGCAAGTGGTGTTGCGCCAGGCGCCCTTGGTGGTCGAACGCCTGGATGCCCTGGGCGGCGATGCACTGACGCACCTGCAACAGCGTTTCGACCCACGCCACTATCGCCTGGACCTGTCACGTGCCTCGCTGATGCGCCTGGCGTATGCGCAGGACACCCAAGGCGTGGTCGGCATTTTGCTGCTGCACCATGTCCTCCTCGACCATACGGCCCTGCAGGTACTGGTCGAAGAGATGAGCGCCAGCCTGCATGGCCACAGCGCGCAATTGCCTGACGCGGTGCAGTACCGCAACTACGTGGCCCAGGCCCGCCTCGGTGTCACCCAGGCCCAGCATGAAGCCTTCTTCAGCCAGATGCTGGGCGACATCGACGAGCCGACCCTGGCCTTCGGTTTGCAGGACGTGAATGGTGACGGCAGCGGCATCCATGAAGCGCGCCTGCCGCTGGAGCCGGCGCTTAACCTGGGCTTGCGCGAACAGGCGCGGCAACTGGGTGTGAGCACCGCGAGCCTGGTGCACCTGGCCTGGGCCCAGGTGCTGGGGCAGGTGTCTGGCCAGCAGGAGGTGGTATTCGGCACGGTGTTGCTGGGCCGTATGCAGGGCGGCGAGGGCGCTGACCGGGCGCTGGGGATGTTCATCAATACCTTGCCGCTGCGGGTCAGCCTTGGCAGCGTCGGCGTGCAGGCCGGCGTGCGCGCTACCCATGCGCGCCTGGCGCAACTGCTCGGGCACGAACATGCCTCGTTGTCCCTGGCCCAGCGCTGCAGCGGCGTGCCGGGCTCGCTGCCGCTGTTCAGCACCTTGCTCAACTACCGGCACAGCGCAGCCGATGAAGCGCCGGGGGACAACCCCTTTGCCGCTTCCGGTATCGAGATTCTCAGCTCCGAAGAGCGCAGCAATTATCCGCTGGTGCTCAACGTGGATGACCTCGGCACGGGCATGCGCTTGACCGTGCAAGGCGTGGCCGAACTGGATGTGCAACGGGTGGGCAACTACATGCTCACCGCACTGCGCCACCTGGTGACTGCGCTGCAACAGGCGCCGACCACCGCGTTGCACAGCGTGTCGATCGTGCCGCCGGCGGAGCGGCGCAAACTGCTGCAGGACTTCAATGCCAGCGCCCGTGAATTTCCGTCGCACCTCAGCGTCGCCCAACTGTTTGAAGCCCAGGTGCTGGCCCGGCCGGAAGCCACGGCGGTGGTGCATGGCGAACATTCCCTGAGCTACCGCGACCTCAACCGCCGTGCCAACCGGCTCGCCCATTATTTGCTCAACCAGGGCGTGCAGCCGGGTGAGCCGGTCGCCCTGGCGCTGCCGCGCTCAATTGACTTGATCGTCAGCCAATTGGCGGTACTCAAATGCGCTTCGGTCTACGTGCCGCTGGACGTCAATGCGCCGCCTGAACGCCAAGCCTTCATGGTGCAGGACAGCGGCGCCCGTCAGCGGCTGGACAACCTGGCCGAGCTGAACCTGGACGTAATGCCTGCGACCAACCCCGCGGTGGCCCAGAGCTCGGACAGCGTGGCGTACATCATGTACACCTCCGGCTCCACCGGTACGCCCAAAGGCGTGTTGGTGACCCATCGCGGCATCAGCCGGCTGGTGATCAATAACGGCTACGCCGACTTCAACCCCCATGACCGCATCGCGTTTGCATCCAACCCGGCGTTCGACGCCAGCACCATGGATGTGTGGGGCGCGCTGCTCAACGGCGGCCAGGTCCAAGTGATCGACCACGCCACCTTGCTCGACCCGCTGGCATTTGGCGCTGAACTCAAGGGCGCTACGGTACTGTTCGTCACCACCGCGCTGTTCAACCAGTATGTGCAACTGATTCCACAGGCCCTGGCCGGCCTGCGCATTTTGCTGTGCGGCGGCGAACGTGCCGACCCGGCAGCCTTTCGCAGCCTGTTGGCGCAGGCTCCGGCGTTGCGTCTGGTGCATTGCTATGGGCCGACGGAAACCACCACCTACGCCACCACGTATGAAGTGCGCGCGCTGGCCTCAGATGCCGACAGCGTGCCGGTGGGGCGGCCGATTTCCAACACGCAGATCTATGTGCTGGATGCACAGTTGCAGCCGGTCCCGCTGGGCATCACCGGTGAAATCTGCATTGGCGGGGAGGGCGTTGCCAAGGGCTACTTGAACCGTGCGCAGTTGACCGCCGAGAAGTTCGTGAACAACCCCTTTGTCGATCAGCCTGGGGCACTGATGTATCGCACTGGCGACCTCGGGCGCTGGTCGGAAGATGGCCTGCTGGAGTGCCTGGGGCGCAATGACGACCAAGTCAAAATCCGCGGTTTCCGTATCGAACTGGGCGAGATCGAGGCACGCCTGGCCAGTTGTGCGGGTATTCAGGAGGTTGCCGTGCTCGCCCGTGAAGACGTGCCGGGGGACAAGCGCCTGGTGGCCTATTTCACCTGGGCCGGCGCAGACCTGGGCATTGACCAGGTACACGCGCACCTGCAAGGCCAACTGCCGGACTACATGCTGCCGTCGGCCTATATGCCGCTGGCCAGCCTGCCGTTGACCAACAACGGCAAGCTGGACCGCAAAGCATTGCCGGCACCCGACCAGGCCGCCTTTATCAGCCGTGGCTACGAGGCCCCCCAAGGCGAGGTGGAAAGCCTGCTGGCGCAGATCTGGCAGGACGTGCTCAAGCTTGAACGCGTGGGGCGTCATGATCACTTCTTCGAACTGGGCGGGCATTCGTTGCTGGCGGTCAGCCTGATTGAACGCATGCGCCAAGTGGGCCTGAGCGCCGATGTGCGCGTGTTGTTCAGCCAGCCAAGCCTGGCCGCGCTGGCGGCAGCCGTGGGCAACGGCAGAGAAATCGTGGTGCCCGCCAATGGCATCCCCGCCGGCTGCACACAAATCACGCCGTCGATGCTGAGCCTGGTGCAGCTCACCCCGCAGGCCATCGCGCGCATTGTCGCCAACGTGCCGGGTGGTGCAGCGAATATCCAGGATATCTACCCGCTGGCGCCGCTACAGGAAGGCATTCTCTACCACCACATCAGTGCCGAGCAGGGCGACCCGTACCTGCTGCAATCGCGCATGGCCTTTGACACTGTCGAGCGCCTGCACGCCTTTATGGGCGCGCTGCAACAGGTGGTGGCGCGCCACGATATTTTGCGTACCGCTGTGGTGTGGGAAGGGCTCGACAGCCCGGTGCAAGTGGTGTGGCGCGCCGCCCAACTGGCGGTGCAGGAGGTGATGCTCGACCCGGCCGGCGGCGACGTCATGGCGCAACTGCACGGGCGTTTCGATGCGCGTCACTACCGCCTGGACATTACCCAGGCGCCGTTGCTGCGCATGGTCTACGCCCAGGACCCCACGCACAACCGGGTCGCGGCGATCCTGCTGTTCCACCATCTGGCGCTGGACCACACCGCCATGGAAGTGGTGGGCCAGGAAATGCGTGCCTTTATGTTCAACCAGGCCCAGGACTTGCCTGCCGCCGCGCCGTTTCGCAACTATGTGGCCCAGGCGCGGCTGGGCGTCAGTGTGGCGCAGCATGAGCAGTTTTTCCGCGACATGCTCGCCGAGGTCGACGAGCCGACCTTGCCGTTTGGCCTGCAGGATGTGCAGGGCGATGGCCGTGCAATCGAAGAAGCCAAGGTGCACCTGGAGGCAGGCCTGGCCCAGCGCGTACGCCAGCAGGCGCGCCAACTGGGCGTCAGCGCCGCCAGCCTGATGCACCTGGCCTGGGCCCAGGTGTTGGGCCTGGTCTCGGGCCGCGATGAGGTGGTGTTCGGTACGGTGCTGATGGGCCGTATGCAAGCCGGCGAGGGCGCAGACCGTGCGCTGGGGATGTTTATCAACACCTTGCCGCTGCGGGTCGACGTTGCAGCCGGTGCGACGCAGGCGGTCAAAGCCACCCATGCGCGCTTGAGCGCCTTGCTCGGGCACGAGCATGCGTCACTTGCGCTGGCCCAGCGTTGCAGCGGTGTGCCGACCAGCACGCCGTTGTTCAGCGCCTTGCTCAATTACCGCCACAGCAACCCCGACGACATGGCCCGCGACGGCCACGGCATCTGGGAAGGCGTGCAACTGCTGGGCGGCGAAGAGCGCAGCAACTACCCGCTGACCCTGAGCGTGGATGACCTGGGCGCAGGCTTTGGCCTGAGCGTGCTGGCGGTGCCGCAGATTGGCGCGCAACGCCTGTGCGACTACATACTCAGTGCCGTGCAGCAACTGATTGTCACCCTGGAGACGGCGCCCCACAGTGCGCTGCACCCATTACCGATTCTGCCCGCCGCAGAGCGCGACACGGTACTGCGCGAGTTCAACGCCACCGCCCACGACTTCCCCCATGGCCAGACCCTGCACGGTGCGTTTGAAGTGCAGGCCGAGCGCCAACCCCATCGCATTGCCGTGCAGCAAGGCAGTGAGGCGCTGACGTATCAGCAGCTCAATCAACGGGCCAACCAGTTGGCTCATCACTTGCTGGAACTCGGCGTGCAAGCCGACGACCGCGTGGCGCTGTGCTGCCGTCGCGGCCCGCAGATGCTGGTGGGGCTGTTGGGCATTCTCAAGGCTGGCGCGGGCTATGTGCCGATCGACCCTGCGTACCCCGCCGAGCGTATCGCCTACTTGCTGCAAGACAGCGCGCCCGTGGCGGTGTTGGCCGAGACCAGTACCCGGGAGTTGCTCGGTTCGGTTGCCCTGGTCGATCTGCATGACCCCGCCTGGCAGCGCCACGCCGTCAGCAACCCGCAATTGCCCGCCCTGACGCCCGCGCACCTGGCGTACGTGATCTACACCTCCGGCTCCACCGGCCAGCCCAAGGGCGTGATGGTGGAACACGGTACGGTGGAAAACCTGGTGCATTGGCACTGTGAGGCCTTTGGTCTGACAGCGGTAAGCCACACCAGCAGCGTGGCTGGCATGGGCTTTGATGCCATGGCCTGGGAGGTCTGGCCAGCCCTGTGTGTCGG
>NZ_WKCD01000200.1:0-10367 GCF_021606625.1 Pseudomonas sp. PA-4-8C | reverse complement strand
AGCTAAAAGCGTGTGTCAGAACGGCAGTTTCATGCCCGGTGGCAGTTGCATGCCAGCGGTCACGCCGGACATTTTGTCCTGGCTGTTGGCTTCGATCTTGCGCACAGCGTCATTGACGGCTGCGGCGAACAGCGCTTCGAGCATTTCCAGGTCATCTTCACCCACGCCCGGCAATACGCTTGGGTCGATGCTGACACGCTTGATGTCGTGACGACCGGTCATCACCACGCTGACCATATCGCCACCGGCTTTACCGGTGACTTCGGCGTTGGCCAGCTCTTCCTGCATCTTGGCCATTTTTTCCTGCATCTGCTGCGCCTGCTTCATCAGGCCGGCCATGCCACCTTTCATCATGGGAATCACCTCAAAAGTACGTGGATCAATGAGTAGCCCGGAGTCATGACGCTTGGGACACCGGGGCTTCGACAGGTTCAATAGTATCGTGGCGGACGACCGCACCGAACTGTTGCATCATTTGTTGGATAAGCGGATCTGCGTGGATCGAATCCTCGGCCTCGCGCTGGCGGTTAAGGCGCCGACGGGTCGCGGCCTGGGCCGGGGTTTCCTGCTCGGGCTTGATCAGTTCGATGGCGATGGTCAGCGTGCGCCCGTGGTATTGGTTGAGCGCATCGTTGAGCCGGCGCTGCTGGGTGGCGTTGAACAAGGCGCTATGGGCCGGGTCCAGGTGCAGCAGCCAGTGGTCGCCTTCGATGGAAATCAGGGTGCAGTTGGCGGCGATACTGCCGGTCATGCCGGAGATCGGCAATTTCGGAAACAATTCCAGCCATTGCAGGGCCAGGCCGGTAGCCGGGGCCGCGGCAGGTTCTGCCTCGGGCTCGGGCGCAGGTTCGGCGGTGTGTTCGCTGGCCAAGTCGTCCAGGTAGCTGTAAGCCGAATCCATGTCTGGCTCGATGTAGTCTTCGTCCAGCGGCGGTTCGTCGTCCAGGTCAATGCCTGGGGTGGCCGCGTCAACCTGGGCGACCGTCGGCTCGGGAACCGGTGCCGATACCCACTCAGGGGCATCCGGCACCACGCTGTCCGGAGTCGGCGCAGGCATCGGCGTCAGCTCGGGTTGCTCGCCCGTGGTTTCCAGCACGGGCTCTACCGCGGGCTGTTGCTCGGGTTCTACTTGCGCTTCGACCGGGTCATTCCAGGGCAAGTCGACCACGGGCGCGGGCTCGATGACCGGCTCGGGCTCGACCACCGGTGCGACGGCAACCGGCGCAGGTTCGGGCTCAGGTGCCGGCGCAACCGGCTCAGGCGCAGCAACTACTGGCGCAACAACGGCCGCGCCAGCCACGGGTTTGGCGGAATCAACTGTGGCCTGGCTGATCCCCACTGGCTTTAGCGGCTGTCTCGGCGCGTCTGCCGAATCTGCTGGCCGGAACGCCAGCATGCGCAGCAGCACCATTTCAAAGCCACCCCGCGGGTCGGGTGCCAGGGGCAGGTCGCGGCGGCCGATCAGGCCCATCTGGTAGTAGAACTGTACGTCTTCGGCCGGCAAGGCCTGGGCCAGGGCCAATACGCGATCACGGTCGCCATGGCCGTTGTCGACGCCTTCCGGCAGGGCCTGGGCGATGGCAACGCGGTGCAGTACGTTGAGAATTTCCGAGAGCACACCGTTCCAGTCCGGGCCTTGCTCCGACAGGTGGCGCACCGCTTCGAGCAACGCCTTGGCGTCACCCTCGATCAGCGCCTGCAGCACGTCGAACACCTGGCCGTGGTCCAGGGTACCGAGCATGGCGCGCACGTCGGCGGCCATGACCTTGCCTTCACCAAACGCAATGGCCTGGTCGGTGAGGCTCATGGCATCGCGCATCGAACCATCGGCGGCGCGGCCCAGCAACCACAGCGCGTCGTCTTCGAACGGCACGTTCTCGACGCCCAGCACATGGGTCAAATGCTCGACCACACGCTCGGGGGTCATGTTTTTCAGGGAGAACTGCAGGCACCGCGACAAAATCGTTGCCGGAAGTTTCTGCGGGTCGGTGGTGGCCAGGATGAACTTGACGTAAGGCGGCGGCTCTTCCAGGGTTTTCAACAAAGCGTTGAAGGAATGGCTGGACAGCATGTGCACTTCGTCGATCAGGTAGACCTTGAAGCGGCCACGGCTCGGCGCGTACTGCACGTTGTCCAGCAGCTCACGGGTGTCTTCGACCTTGGTACGGCTCGCGGCGTCGATCTCGATCAGGTCGACGAAACGCCCTTCGTCGATCTCACGGCACACCGAACAGGTGCCACAAGGCGTCGAGGTGATACCGGTTTCACAATTCAGGCACTTGGCGATGATGCGCGCAATCGTGGTCTTGCCCACCCCGCGTGTACCGGTGAACAGGTAGGCGTGGTGCAGCCGTTGGCTGTCCAAGGCATTGATCAGAGCCTTGAGCACATGGGTCTGGCCGACCATTTCGCGGAACGAGCGCGGGCGCCATTTGCGTGCAAGAACCTGATAACTCATCGAAAACCGTCGCAACTGGGAAGCGGAAGCCGGTAATGCTAGCGGAGCAAGGGGGAAATTGCATCCGGCACGCTCGTCTAATCTGACGAAGCCTGTTCAATTGGCCTTTCAGAGGGCGTCTTCGGGCGTTCTGCCAGCACGCTTGAACACCAGCGCCCTTCCAGACTGATAGCGGCAACGCTGGCCAGCACGATCACCGCGCCCAGCATCACCTGCAGGGCAACGTGCTCACCGAGCAGTGTGGCAGCCATCAGCATCGCAACCGGTGGGATCAGGTACATCGCCACCGACGCGCGACTGACCTCGACGTGCTTCAACACGTAACCCCAGGCCAGATAGGCCAAGGCGCTGGGAAAAATGCCCAGCACCAACACGGCGAGATTCTGCGCCATCGGTGCCTGCACGATGGCGACGGGCAGGCCCGGCAGGTTCACGCACAGCATCAGGGTGCCAGACCACACCATGTAGCACGCCACGGTCAACGGGCTGTAGCGCTGGGCATGATGCCGCTGTATGGCGAAGTACACACTCCAAGAGCAGGCCGCCAGCAAGATCAGCAAACCTCGCGGGTTGAGATCGCCCATGCCCTGGTCGCCCCAGATCACCACCAGCACGCCGGCCAACCCCAACAGCACGCAGCCCCACCGCCAGGCGCTGACCCGCTCCTTCAAGCAGAAAAACGCGATCAACACACTGAACAGCGGCGCCGACTGCGCCAACACACTCGACGCTGCCGCCGTCACCCATTGCTGCCCGTAATTGAGACTGGTGTGGTGCAGGAACACCCCGAAAAAACCCAACACCAACAGCCACGGCACGTCGCGCAACGGTGGCCGTCCAATTCCCACCACCCAGGCCACACCGCCCATGAATACCGACGCGATCAGAAACCGCAGCAGCGCCAATTGGCCGGGGCTATAACTGTGCAGCCCCATGTGCACGCCGATGGGCGAATACGCCCAACAGAGGATAACGCTGGCAATGACTAGCGTAAGCTTCAGAGGTGACGGAGTATTCATCGACAGCATCCACGCAAAAGGAATGCTGCCAGTCTTGGCCCAGGCCAGGCGTAGGACAATTAAGCGTTTCTGACTTCTGAAATCATTGGAACTGAGCAATGGAACTCGCCCAACTGAAAATGGTGCGAGCCGTGGCGCAAACCGGCAGCGTGGCCCAGGCTGCGCTGCAATTGCACTGCGTGCCGTCCAACATCACCACGCGCATCAAGCAGCTGGAAAGCGAGTTGGGCACGCCGTTGTTTATCCGTGCTGGCCGAGGGCTGGCGATCAGCGCTGCGGGAGAGATCTTCCTGGATTACTGCGAACGTATCCTGGCCTTGGTGGATGAATCCAAACGCGCGGTGGATGCCAACGCCATTCCCCGTGGCACCTTGCGCATCGGTGCGGTGGAATCCAGTGCCAGCGGGCGCCTGCCGCCATTACTGGCGGAATACCACCGGCGTTATCCCGATGTCAGCCTGGAACTGGTCACCGGTGCCTGGGCGCAATTGCTGGACGACCTGCAGCACCACCGCCTGGACGTGGCGCTGGTGGCAGCCGGCGGCAAACGCACGAAGCTGGAACAGAGCGTGGTCTACAGCGAACGCCTGGTGCTGATCGCCAGCGCGTGCAGCGCACCTATCAATAGCGCCGAGGACTTGGCCGGCCGTACATTGCTGGTATGGCCGCCGGGCTGCCCTTATCGCGCCGCCCTGGAAAACTGGCTCAAGCCCCATGACGTCAAGCCAGCGATTGCCAGCTATGCCAGTTGGGGCACGATCATCGGATGCGTCAGTGCGGGGATTGGCGTGGCATTGGCACCCGAGGGGATCCTGGCGCGCTATGAGCAGGCCAATCAGCTGGCGTCGTATCGCTTTGAAGCGCTGGCGCCCGTGGACAACCTGTTGTTCTGGCACACGGACACCCAGCGGCACCTGGCGCGAGATGCGTTTGCCGGATTGCTGCGCGAGACCTTCGGCTGACTTGCCCTAATTGTCCTAATCCTAATGTAGGAGCGAGCTTGCTCGCGAAAAACTCACAGGCGCCGCGTCTATTCAGAAAGCACGCGTTATCGTTGACGTTTTTCGCGAGCAAGCTCGCTCCTACAATTCAGGGCTTGGGCGCAGCCAACCGTGCGTACTGGCCCTGACTGATCCAGCCCGTGAACGAACGGTCGTCAGCGTTGATGAATTCCACCTGCGCCCAGCCGTCCTTGAACGCCAGTACGCCCACCACGTCATGCTTGACGATGTAGGGCCGCTTTGCCGCTTTGGCGCCCGGCGTTTTCAGCAGGTAAGCCTTGTCGGCAGACACCGTCACCAAGCCGATCCAGGGTTTGCTGGCGGTCTGGCTCAACTCCAGGCCGGTGGCGATCTCCGGCATCAGCACATTGATGCAGCCAGGGTGTTGGCGGCCCTGCTCCACCGTCAGGGTCACCCCGTCGGGCGCCGCGGCCACACTGCCTGGGTAGGCAGCGTCCCGCCAGGTGGTGAGCGCTTCGGGCTTGCCTTGCAGGTAAAACGTGCAACCGCGGGCCACACCCTCGCCCATCGATTCCTGGTAGAAACCCTCGACCTGATGCCCAGGCGTCACCGCCAGCATCAATCCTTCATATTGACCTGAATGCAACGCCGCCGAGCCGGCCAACACGGGCGCCACGGCGCACCACGACAACACTCCCATCGCCAGATAACGAATCATCTTATTTCTTCCCTTCAAAGGCTTCGTAGGCTTGTTTCATCAGGACGTCATAGTTGCCGTAATCATCGCCGTTATAGTTACGGGCCATGGCGGTAAAATCCTTGTTTTTCATCGCGCTCAATAATGCCGAGTTGTGGCTGCAGAGGCTCAGATAGGCCTTGAGTTGGTTACCGGCATTGATCTTCAATGAGGCTACGAACTCAAACACTGTCTTGAACCCGCACGCGGCGAAATTGAACCCCATGATCTGAAACATGCCCCAAGAGGCAGACATCAAGGCCGCTTCCTGATCCAGCGCAAAGGCGGTGGCCATGGTCTCCCAGGCCTTGACCTGATCCTTGTTGTTCGTCTGCCATTGCGGGCCGGCTTTTTTCTTGTAGACATACGACAGCAGCGGCTGCGACTGGTCGTAGATGTGCTTGGTGTACTTGCGAAAGTGGTGCCCTTCAAAGGCGATGATCGGCAACTTGGCAGGCCCAAACCCCACCTTCCCGCCCGACTCCACCGTGGCGAACGCCTTGACCACATTCACCGAAATACCGTTGCCCAATTGCTTGGCGGCGTTCTGGAAATCCGTATCGCTCAAGGTCGTCCCGCCGTCGCAGGTGGACTGCATCATCAACTGCCGGTTACGCCGCTCGGCCTCGATCACCGCACGCACACGGTCCAGGTACACATTGACCGTGGCCTGTACCGCATCGACGTTGTTATTGCCGAAGATGTTGAGAAACGTCGGAATGCGCGTAGTGGGAAACGCCCGCACCGGTACCTTCAGCGCCTCTTCGATCAGACTGTTGAACGTGCGCCCGGTGGGGTCGATCACGCCATCGGGATGGGCGTACTTGAGATGGCGAAACTGATACTGGCTGATGCATTGCACCAACTGGCCGTCGCACTTGCCGTTTTCCAGCAAGGCAAACCCCATCTTGGGAATGATCAAATTGAATAAATACTGGATGCACTGAACATCGGCGGGCAAGTTGCGGGCTTTGCCGGGCGTCCCTACCGAAGCACTGATAAGACGAGGCAACCCTTGCAGGCTTTTCATGACAGACATCCTTGTGAGTGAAAGAAGTGATAGCACTTCAATATCAAATCCATGCCCTTGTCATACTCTGAAACAAGTGGCCGGCGCAAGCTAACAAGGCGGTCTGCGGGTTGTCCAGAGGGCTTTATGAAAGTTGTGAAACAGCCGGATTAAATTGCTTAGTAACCGTGGGATTCACGGGTCTTTTGATACTTGTGGTAGTCGAGCCACTCGACCACATCGTAAGGCAGATACAACTGCACCCTGGCCCGTGAAATCGCGATATACACCGCACAGAGTCGTTGATCGAACGCGTAGGCGTCCTGGAACTTCACATTGGTCAACAGTTCCGGGGTGAGCAGTACTCGGTCGAACTCCATGCCGCCCGCGTCCTGCGCCAGCATCAGCAGGACGCGCTCGTCCGGATGGCCACTCAACCGGTTCAACCGCGTGACATCCGCCACGTTGAAGCCTTTTTCCAGCGCGGCCTCGACCCACACAAACGCCTCATCGAACTGGCAAGCTTCGCGCACCTGCTGCCAATCGGCCATGTCGCTGAAAAACGGATGGGGGCCGAGGTCATTGAACTCATTGCTATAGAAATCGGGTTTGAACAACGCGATGACCGTGTCCATGAAGTGCTTGAGCGACTGCTGGGCCTCTTTGCTCGCCAGGCCGAACGCACAACGGGCGTGGCTCAGTTGGATCGCCCACTGCATGGTGTCCCAATGGGAGGCGGTCAACACCACGCAACCTTGCGGGGGCACAAAACCCTGGGGGTAAAACTCAATGCCCACGTCGGCATCGCGGGCGCCCTCGAAAAGCGATTTGGTTTTTTCCGAGTGCAAGCTGATCAATGGGTTGACCAGGCGCTCGACATTGCGCCCGGAACGCACGGAGTAGCACACGTCGGTATGGCGAACCTCACGGGCGCGCTTGACCACGCCGCCGCTGGCCTGCTGATACTCATCCCCCAAGGTGATCAGCACCTGGCGGCCGCGCTCGATGATTTGCAGCAGCGGCGCCGGGATATCCTGGCTCTCATCGATGAGCACATGGGTATAGCGCTCGGGCACCACGCAGCCTGCCAGGCTCGCGCGTTTGATCATCAACAAGGCTTCAAACCCGGTGTGGCGGCCCCAGGCCGGGTTCGCCTCAAGGTAGCCCCATAACCGGCTGGCATATTCGAGCAGCACCCTGGCATCGACGCCGGCGAGCGGTTGCTTGAAATGCGGCAAATGCTGGGCCGACAAGCTGTACTCCCAAGAGCGGCAGTAGGCCTCAAGCACCTTGAGGCACACCTCCACCACCGCCTGCCCTTCCAGGCGGCGAAAACCAAAGATATTCAACTCTTGAGCCAGCGCCTGCTTGGTCGGCACCCTCGCCGGTGTATTCAGCGGCTGTAACCTGGGGCCATGCAACAGGGCATGGGCAAAGCCCAGGAAGGTATGCCCGGCCTTACGCTCCCGTACACCCACCATGCGGGCACGCAGTGTTTCGAGTTTTGCCGGGGTACGCGCCAGCAACAAGGTCTTTTCCGGGCGCAGGTGCTCCAGCAAGGCCACCAGCAGGTGACTCTTGCCAATGCCGGCGTAGCCTTGCACATGCAGGTCTTCGTTCAGGTTGGCGCGGAAGGTTCTGAGCAGCTTGTCCTGCTCGGCGCTCAACCAGCGCTCGCGGTGCCTGGGCGTGATCACCTGCTGGCTGAACGGATCATTGGCCTTGAGATGGCGGACTTTATACTCGACGTCCCATTTGCCAGTGGGCAACAGATAGTCTCGCGCCTGTACTTCCTCCTCCAGCAGAAAGCGCAGCTTCAAGCTTTTGACCACATTGAGGCCGAAGTACAGCTTCCTCTGATCGAACAGCCGCTGCGCTTCAGAGAGCAGGGACACACTGGCCGAATGGCTGGCATCGACTGCCCAGTCAATCAGCTTGGCCAACACTTTTTCAGCACCGTTGGCGCTAAGATCGCTTTCCGGCACCTGCGCCAGGTTCTGGATCACCAACACCGCCGCCAATTGGGGCTCACTCAGGGCTACAAGTGCATCGAAACCCTCACTGCCCAACAAACCCGCACAGGTGTGCTCGGTGATCGGCAAGAAAACAGGGCTGGATAAGTCGAAATGTTCCGAGTGCATAGAGCCTCGTAGCCAGGGGGAAGAGACGCTTGGGAGTATGCCACTAGATGCGAAATGACCGTCATGCACTGTGCAATAAGCATCACAGATGACTGGCTGAAAATAACTTGGGTTTTAGAAGGGACTGCAGAAGGGAGCGTTATGGAGGCAACCCCACCAGCCACACCCCGGCACACAATGTTCCCGCTGTGGCTGCTGCCTTCCGGCTCTGACCAGGTTCACGGGTAATCGTTGCGGGGGGACCGATGGGGTCACCATAACGACGCTGCCTCTCGGCAAGCCGCGCCATTGTACCCATCTCATCGGAAGTTACAACCGTTGGTTCCGGATTAAAAAATGAGAAGGCTCAAGCACTTGCCATAACCCCATCGGCCCTGCCGCCTTCTTCCTGGATGACCAGGTGAATAAAGTGCAGCTTGGCAATCACCGCAGGCGGCAGCACGAAGGGGTAGAAATCCGGCTGGCCCATGGCGCGGGACAGTTCGTTGAGCATGCCGGCCAGTTCGATCCAGGCATTGACGAAGGACAGGAATGCCGGGCCGCCAGGGTGTTGGGGGTCGTAGAGCGTGGTCAGGGGGAATGGCTGGTAATCCAGGTCCATCTCGCGGGCGCTCATGCCAAAGCCCAGGGCCGTGTCCACGGCGTCCATCATGTGCAGGTAGTGGGCCCAGGTTTCGGCCCAGTCTTCCCAGGGGTGCATGGTGGCGTAGGCGCTCACGCAGGTGAGTTGCCAGTCGGGGCGCGGGCCGTTCTGGTAGTGCTGGTCGAGGGCCTCGGCATAACTGGCGCGTTCGTCGCCGAACAGGTTGCGAAAAGGAGTAAGCCAGTGGCTGTTGGCGATCAGGCGGTCCCAGTAGTAATGGCCGACTTCATGGCGAAAATGGCCGAGCAAGGTGCGGTACGGCTCGCGCATCTGTACCCGGACTTTTTCGCGGTGGGCATCGTCGGCTTCCTTGATATCCAAGGTGATCAGCCCATTGGCGTGGCCGGTGGTGGGCGCGTTGCCTTCCAGGTCGATACCGATGAAGTCAAAGGCCAGGCCAGTCTCTTCGTCAACGCTCTTGGGCACCACTTGCAGGCCCAGGCTGATCAGTTGCGCCACCAAGCGGCGCTTGGCGGTTTCGACCTTGCGCCAGCGTTCGGGGTTTTGTGCAATCGATAGGTCAGGGATGGTGCGGTTCAGGCTACAGGCCACGCATAACGGCACGGTGCTGTGGGCGGGGATCAGCCAGTTGCACGCGGCCGGTGAGTCGAGGTTGGCGCAGCGCCGGAAAGCGCCGGCATCGAGATTGTCGTCGGCCAGCCAAGTACCGACCACCGGCCCAGGTTGCAGGGACGACAGGCGGCTTTGCTGCGGCAGGTAACCCAACGCCGCCTGGCAGGCCAGGCATTGGCTGTTGCGAAAGAACAGCGACTGGCCACACCGGCATTGCCACACCTTGCTGTTGCGCGAGGTTTGGGCCATGAACGGAGCGGCGATGCGCGTGCTGAGTTGCTCGAAGTAGCGGAACATGGCGATCTCTCCCTGGGGTGACAGAGACTAGATCATTTCTCGGGAGAGATCGTTCAACAGGCAAAGGATAACGCCTCCTACAGTGTTGAGAGAAGGCCGTGACGCGGAGCGTCACAGGATGCGTTCCCACGCGGAGCGTGGGGACGATCAAGCCTGTCAGACGGTGATGTTGTGCTTGGCCAGGAAGGCGACGAAGGCTTCCTCGTCCAGTACTTTCAGGCCCAGTTCATTGGCCTTGGCCAATTTCGAACCGGCGCCCGGCCCGGCCACCACACAGTGGGTTTTCGCCGAAACCGAACCGGCCACCTTGGCCCCCAGGCTTTCGAGCTTGTCCTTGGCCACGTCGCGGCTCATCAGCTCCAGGGAGCCGGTGAGTACCCAGGTGTGCCCGGCTTCAGGCAAACCTTCGACGAGCTTTTTCTCGCTCTGCCAATGCATGCCGAAGTCCTTGAGTTGCTGCTCGATGGCCAAGGCACGGTTGGCGTTGTCGGCATTGTCGAAAAACTCCCGTACAGCCTTGGCTTGCTTC
>NZ_WKCD01000020.1:0-47954 GCF_021606625.1 Pseudomonas sp. PA-4-8C | reverse complement strand
ATTAGAAAAAGAGACGACAAAAAGAAGAGGAGATGATGAGAAAGTTAATGGTGGGGGTGGATGCGCGCTTCCCCGCCACTAAAATGTGGGAAGACCATCTCAGCAAATATTACGCGCCGAAAAACTTCAACTTCTTCTACTTCTTCGGCTCCCTGGCCCTGTTGGTGCTGGTCAACCAGATCGTCACTGGCGTGTGGTTGACGATGAGCTACACGCCGTCGGCGGAAGAAGCGTTTGCTTCTGTCGAATACATCATGCGTGACGTCGAGTACGGCTCGATCCTGCGCCTGCTGCACTCCACCGGCGCGTCGGCGTTCTTTATCGTCGTCTACCTGCACATGTTCCGCGGCCTGCTCTACGGCTCGTACCAGAAGCCTCGTGAGCTGGTGTGGGTCTTCGGCATGTTGATCTACCTGGCGCTGATGGCCGAAGCCTTCATGGGCTACCTGCTGCCCTGGGGCCAGATGTCGTACTGGGGCGCCCAGGTGATCATCTCGCTGTTCGGCGCAATCCCGGTGATCGGCAACGACCTGACCCAGTGGATTCGTGGTGACTACCTGATCTCCGGCATCACCCTGAACCGCTTCTTCGCCTTGCATGTGGTGGCCTTGCCGATCGTGATCCTGGGCCTGGTGGTACTGCACATCCTGGCGCTGCACGAAGTGGGTTCCAACAACCCGGATGGCGTGGACATCAAGAAGCACAAGGACGAGAACGGCATCCCGCTGGATGGCATTCCGTTCCACCCGTACTACACCGTGAAAGACATTGTCGGCGTAGTCGTGTTCCTGTTTGTGTTCTGCTCGATCGTGTTCTTTTTCCCGGAGATGGGTGGTTATTTCCTGGAGAAGCCTAACTTCGAACAGGCCAATGCCTTCAAGACACCCGAGCACATTGCCCCGGTCTGGTACTTCACGCCGTTCTACGCGATCTTGCGCGCGATCCCCGACAAACTCATGGGCGTGATCGCCATGGGCGCGGCCATCGCGGTGCTGTTCGTGCTGCCGTGGCTCGACCGTAGCCCGGTCAAGTCGATGCGCTACAAAGGCTGGCTGAGCAAGATCTGGCTGTGGGTGTTCTGCATTTCGTTCGTGATCCTGGGCGTGCTGGGCGTATTGGCGCCTACCCCTGAGCGCACGTTGCTGTCGCAGGTCTGCACCTTCCTGTACTTCGCCTACTTTATTCTGATGCCGTTCTATACCCGGCTCGAGAAGACCAAACCGGTTCCGGAAAGGGTGACTGGCTGATGAAAAAATTACTCGTTGCATTCGTGCTTGCGGCACTGCCGCTACTGTCCTTCGCCGCCGAACATGGCGCAGAGCTGGAAAAAGTCGATATCGATGTGTCTGACAAAGCCGCCATGCAGGATGGGCTGCGTACATTCACCAACTACTGCATGGGGTGCCACAGCGCCAAGTTCCAACGGTATGAGCGCGTTGCCGATGACTTGGGCATTCCCCATGAAGTGATGCTCAGCCACGCGGTGTTCACGGGTGCCAAGATCGGCGACCACATGAACATCGGCATGCAGCCGGCCGACGCCAAGACCTGGTTCGGCGCCGCACCGCCCGACCTCACCCTGGTGGCCCGTGTACGCGGTACCGACTGGCTCTACGGTTATCTCAAATCCTTCTACGAAGACCCTGCGCGCCCCTATGGTGTGAACAACAAAGTCTTCCCGAACGTCGGCATGCCGAACGTTCTGGTCGGCCTGCAGGGGCGCCAGGTGGTAGGATGCAAGCAGGTTCAGGTCGTTGAAGACGGCAAGAAGCAATATGATCCGTTGACCGGCACGCCGCTGACCCATGAAGCGTGCGATCAACTGACCATCGTGCCCAAGACCGGTACGCTGAACGAAGAGCAGTTCGACGAGAAGGTCAAGAACCTGGTGACCTTCCTGGCCTACTCGGCCAACCCGGTCAAACTGCAGCATCAGCGCATCGGTACCTACGTCTTGCTGTACCTGGCTTTCTTCTTCGTATTCGCTTATTTGCTCAAGCGTGAATACTGGAAGGATGTGCATTGATCCAACCGTAAGCAATTGCTGTTAATCTTGCGCGCCCAGCGGCATCTCTGAACACGTAGCGCCGGTTTGAACCGGTCGTTACAGGGATGCTTCTGGGCGCGCTCGTTTTTGAGCTTTCGATAATTTCAACAAGCGAGGAGGACCGCCATGGGCGTGACCAATCGGTTGGCCTGTTACTCCGACCCCGCCGACCACTATTCCCACCGAGTACGCATCGTGCTCGCAGAGAAGGGTGTCAGCGCCGAGATCATCAGTGTGGAGGCGGGCCGTCAGCCGCCGAAGCTGATCGAAGTGAACCCTTACGGCAGCTTGCCCACCCTGGTCGATCGTGACCTGGCGTTGTGGGAGTCGACCGTGGTGATGGAATACCTGGATGAGCGTTACCCTCATCCGCCTTTGCTGCCGGTGTACCCGGTGGCGCGTGCCAACAGCCGCCTGCTGATCCATCGGATCCAGCGTGACTGGTGCGGGTTGGTGGATGTGATCCTGGATTCGCGTTCCAAAGAAGCCGCTCGTGTGCAGGCGCGCAAGGAATTGCGCGAGAGCCTGACCGGCGTTTCGCCGTTGTTCGCCGATAAACCTTTTTTCCTCAGTGAGGAACAAAGCTTGGTGGATTGCTGCCTATTACCCATACTCTGGCGCTTGCCGATTCTGGGCATTGAACTGCCACGGCCGGCCAAGCCGTTGCTTGATTACATGGAGCGCCAGTTTGCGCGTGAGGCTTTCCAGGCGAGTCTGTCTGGCGCCGAACGCGATATGCGCTAAGGCTTAAGGAGCCGTTGATGAACTCCAGTCGACCTTACCTGGTCCGCGCGCTCTATGAGTGGATTGTGGACAACGATTGCACCCCGCACATGCTGGTCAATTCCGAATTTCCTGCGGTTCAGGTACCCCAGGGTTTTGCCAGTGACGGGCAAATTGTGCTGAACGTATCGCCCAGTGCCGTGCGCCACCTGCACATGGACAACGAAGCGGTGAGCTTCGAAGGGCGTTTCGGCGGTGTGCCCCATACGCTGTTCGTGCCCATCGGTGCCATCCTCGGGATCTACGCCCGGGAAAATGGCCAGGGCATGGTGTTCGATCTGGAGTCGCCTTTAGAGGATGACGAAACGATTGAAGGCGAAGACGGTGATGATGTACCGCCACCGGATGCCGAGCCGCCGCGCCCTAGCGGTCGGCCAAGCTTGAAAGTGGTGAAGTAGGCGGATTTCGCTTACAGACCCATCTGAAAAATGCCTCGACAGCTGTCGGGGCATTTTTTTTGCGTGAAGGATATGGATGAAAGTCGCGCCAGAACGGTGATCGTACAACCACCATGGGCTATGATGCGGTCTTCAGTTCGTCGAGAAAGATGGTTCATCATGGAAAACGCCAGCGCCGCCCCACGTCTTCCCCGCAAGCGCCGCAGCCTTGCCCAGGAATTGGTCACGGTGTTGTCCGAGCAGATCCGCGATGGCCAGCTCAAACGCGGCGACAAGTTGCCCACCGAGTCGGCGATCATGGATGCCCACGGCGTCAGTCGGACGGTGGTGCGTGAAGCCATCTCGCGCCTGCAAGCGGCGGGGCAGGTCGAGACTCGCCACGGTATCGGCACCTTCGTGCTGGACACGCCAAGCCCCAGCGGTTTTCGCATAGACCCTGCCACCGTGGTGACCTTGCGTGATGTGCTGGCGATTCTGGAGTTGCGTATCAGCCTGGAAGTGGAGTCTGCGGGCCTTGCTGCCTTGCGCCGCAGCGATGAGCAACTGGCGGCCATGCGCGCGGCCCTCGATGCCTTGAATGAAAGTGCGGCCCACGCTGGCGATGCGGTGGCGTCGGATTTTGCCTTTCATCTGGAAATTGCACTGTCTACCGGTAACCGCTACTTCACCGACATCATGACCCACCTGGGCACCAGCATCATTCCGCGTACCCGCCTGAATTCGGCGCGCCTGGCCCATGATGATCAACAGCACTACATGAGCCGCTTGAGCCGCGAACACGAAGAAATCTATGAGGCGATTGCCCGCCAGGATTCGGATGCGGCACGTGCGGCCATGCGCCTGCATTTGACCAACAGCCGTGAGCGGCTGCGTCATGCCCATGAAGAGGCAGAGGCGCAGCGCGGCTGATCGTTCCCACGCTCTGCGTGGTAACGCCTCTATGGACGCTCCGCGTCCCGATGCGCGTGAATTTCTCAAGCCCTCGCAGGGTGACGCGGAGCGTCATAGGCTGTATTCCCACGCAGAGCGTGGGAACGATCATGCCAGCCGTTAGTTGGCGGGTTGGTTTGGCTTGTAGTCCTTAAGCAATAAGTACGTACTCCATCCCCACCAATCATTGGTCCAGTGCTTGTCGTTCAAATCATTGACGTCCTTGCGCCGCAGCACCTTGTCCCCCTCCATCTTGAACAGCGGCGAGAAGTTATTCGCCGGGTTTTGCGCGGCGTTCAGGTCGGGCACATACAGCGGTGCCTTGAACTCAGCTGGGGAGGGCGCGATGCCGCTGATGAAGGTTTCGAAGATCTCATCGGCCGAGGCCTGTACGGCCCCTTTGACCTGCACGCGATTGTCGGCGTCGATGCTGTCGAAGTAGCGCTTGTCGCCGTAGGCATGCCACTGAGCGCCCATGGCATTGCGCACCTTGAGCCCGAATTTACTGTCTTCATCGTGCATGAAGCGGCTGATCAGCGAGCCGAGTTCTCCTGGCGTCACCACTGCCGCCAGTTGTTTGCGCGGTACCCGCAGGTGGCCGGCGGAAAACAGGTCGGTCAAAAAGTGATCGGCAAAGCTGTTCATGGCGTAAGCCAATTCCAGGGCCTGGTCGGTGCCGGTCTGATGAGCCACCACGGCCTGTTGCAGAGCCGCTGCGTGACCGGCCAAATAGGCGGACAGGGCCCATTCACCGAAGTGGTCGGCGTTGTCCGCTGCCAGCTTCAGGTAGCGGCCCAACGGTACGAGGGCCGAAACAGCACTGCCGCCGCCGGTTATGCGATTCCACTCCTCGGACAACGTATCTCCCAGGGCGTCATAGGCTTCATGAGGCTGTTTGCCGTCCTTGATCGCCTGGTTGACGGCGTTGATCTCCTTTTGCATCACCGCCAGGATCTTCTGCGCTTCTTCCCGTGAAGCAGGCAACACGGCGAGAGAATTGAACGCCGCGGTGAAGCGTTGCACGCGCTCGGTCGGAGAATTGCCATCGCTGATCGGTTGGCCGGGGATGCCATAGAAGTCGCCGCCCAGGGCGATCACTTGGCCATAGGTCAGCGCAAGCCCGTTGGGCAGGTGCAGTTCGACTTGGCGCGCAGGAATGGCCGAGGCGTCCTTGCTGAAGCGAAGCAGGGTGTCATCGCCGATGGCGGTGTGTTCACCGCCTTCGAAGCGCAGGGTAGGCGGAGTTTTTTCGGGTGCTGCGAGTTCAAGACCTGACATGTTAGCTCCTTGCTATGTCGTAGGAATCTTCCGTGATAACTGTATGCATATACAGTCACCTGAATCATAGGTGAGAAATTTCCTACGTCAAGAGCCGCGTCTTAAGCCTTCGCAGGAGTACGCCGGATGAATTGCAGTTGACGAATTTATTTATAGTTGTACGATGACGTACGACATCATCAAAACCAACAACAACCTTTCGTTAGAAAGTCTTCGCCCAGGGTGTTCGAATAATGAATCCACAAGAACTGAAGTCCATCCTCTCCCACGGTCTGCTGTCTTTCCCAGTGACCGATTTCAACGCCCAGGGTGATTTCCACCAGGCGGGTTACATCAAGCGCCTGGAATGGCTGGCCCCTTATGGCGCCAGCGCCTTGTTCGCCGCGGGTGGCACAGGTGAGTTTTTCTCACTGGCGGCCAGCGAATATTCCCAGGTGGTGAAAACCGCCGTGGATACCTGTGCGTCCAGCGTGCCGATCCTGGCCGGTGTAGGCGGTGCCACCCGCCAGGCCATCGAGTACGCCCAAGAGGCCGAACGCCTCGGCGCCAAAGGTTTGCTGCTGCTGCCGCACTACCTCACCGAAGCCAGCCAGGACGGGGTTGCCGCCCACGTTGAAGCCGTGTGCAAGTCGGTCAAGATCGGCGTGGTGGTGTACAACCGCAACGTCTGCCGCCTGACCGCACCGCTGTTGGAGCGTCTGGCCGAGCGCTGCCCGAACCTGATCGGCTACAAGGATGGCCTGGGTGATATCGAGTTGATGGTGTCGATCCGCCGTCGCCTGGGCGACCGTTTCAGTTACCTCGGTGGTTTGCCGACCGCAGAGGTTTACGCCGCAGCCTACAAGGCCCTGGGCGTGCCGGTGTACTCCTCGGCGGTGTTCAACTTCATCCCTAAGACCGCGATGGATTTCTACCACGCCATTGCCCGCGAAGATCACGCCACCGTTGGCAAGATCATCGACGACTTCTTCCTGCCGTACCTGGATATCCGTAACCGCAAGGCTGGTTACGCGGTGAGCATCGTCAAGGCTGGTGCGAAAATCGTCGGTTATGACGCCGGCCCCGTGCGCACGCCACTGACCGACCTGCTGCCGGAAGAATACGAAGCCCTTGCTGCGCTGATCGACAAGCAAGGCGCGCAATAAATTATCCACAAGGCCGCTGAGCAATCAGCGGCCTTTTGCGTCAGGAGAAGATTCGTGTCCCAAGCAAAGCGTTTTGAAAACTACATCAATGGCCAATGGGTAACCGGCGCCGACTACTGCACCAATATCAACCCGTCGGATGTGTCCGACGCCATTGGCGAATACGCCAAAGCCGACGTGGCCCAAGTCAACGCGGCCATCGACGCTGCCCGCGCCGCGTTCCCGGCGTGGTCCACCTCCGGTATCCAGGCGCGTCACGATGCGCTGGATAAAGTCGGCAGCGAAATCCTCGCCCGTCGTGAAGAGCTGGGTACTTTGCTGGCGCGGGAAGAGGGCAAGACCCTGCCTGAAGCCATTGGCGAAGTGACCCGTGCCGGCAATATCTTCAAATTCTTCGCCGGTGAATGCCTGCGCCTGTCGGGCGATTACGTGCCGTCGGTGCGCCCGGGCGTCAACGTTGAAGTGACCCGCGAAGCCCTCGGTGTGGTGGGCCTGATCACTCCGTGGAACTTCCCGATTGCCATCCCCGCGTGGAAAATCGCCCCGGCCCTGGCCTACGGCAACTGCGTGGTGATCAAGCCTGCCGAACTGGTGCCGGGCTGTGCCTGGGCCTTGGCGGAGATCATCTCCCGCGCCGGCTTCCCTGCCGGTGTGTTCAACCTGGTGATGGGCAGTGGCCGTGTGGTCGGCGACGTGCTGGTCAACAGCCCGAAAGTCGATGGCATCAGTTTCACCGGGTCTGTGGGCGTTGGGCGTCAGATCGCCGTCAGCTGTGTCTCGCGCCAGGCCAAGGTGCAGTTGGAAATGGGTGGCAAGAACCCGCAGATCATTCTCGACGATGCCGACCTCAAACAAGCTGTCGAGCTGTCGGTCCAGAGTGCGTTTTACTCCACCGGCCAGCGTTGCACCGCCTCGAGCCGTTTGATTGTTACTGCCGGGATTCACGACCAGTTCGTCGCCGCCATGGCCGAGCGCATGAAGTCGATCAAGGTCGGCCACGCGTTGAATAGCGGCACCGACATTGGCCCGGTGGTGTCCCAGGCCCAGTTGGATCAGGACATGAAATACATCGACATCGGCCAGAGCGAAGGCGCCCGGCTGGTGAGCGGTGGCGGCCTGGTCACCTGCGACACCGAAGGCTATTACCTGGCGCCCACACTGTTTGCCGACAGTGAAGGGGCGATGCGCATCAGCCGTGAAGAGATCTTCGGCCCGGTGGCCAACGTGGTGCGCGTGGCCGACTACGAGGCCGCGCTGGCCATGGCTAATGACACCGAGTTCGGCTTGTCGGCCGGCATCGCCACCACCTCGCTCAAATATGCCAACCACTTCAAGCGCCACTCCCAGGCCGGGATGGTGATGGTCAACCTGCCGACGGCGGGGGTGGATTACCACGTTCCATTTGGTGGCCGTAAGGGCTCATCCTACGGTTCGCGTGAGCAAGGTCGCTATGCGCAAGAGTTCTACACCGTGGTGAAAACCAGCTACATCGGTTCGTAACACGCAGCACCCTGTGGCACCGGCCTTATGTGGGAGCTGGCTTGCCTGCGATAGCATCACCTCGGTCTAGCTGACACACCGAGGTGCCTGCATCGCGGGCAAGCCCGGCTCCCACAGGAAAAACAAAAAATCATTACCCGCAAAAAAAATAATTAGTGGGAGTACTTCTACATGCAAGCGACCAAGCCGACCCACGTCCGCTATTTGATCCTGCTCATGCTGTTCCTGGTGACCACGATCAACTACGCCGACCGGGCCACCATCGCTATCGCCGGCTCCAGCCTGCAAAAAGACCTCGGTATCGACGCGGTCACCCTCGGTTATATCTTCTCTGCATTCGGTTGGGCCTACGTGGCCGGGCAAATTCCCGGTGGCTGGCTGCTCGACCGTTTCGGCTCGAAAAAAGTCTATGCCCTGAGCATCTTCACCTGGTCGCTGTTCACCGTGCTGCAAGGCTACGTCGGTGAGTTTGGCGTCTCCACTGCGGTGGTCGCGCTGTTTATGCTGCGCTTCATGGTGGGCTTGGCCGAGGCGCCGTCGTTTCCGGGAAATGCCCGTATTGTTGCGGCGTGGTTTCCTACGGCTGAACGCGGCACTGCGTCGGCGATCTTCAACTCGGCCCAGTACTTCGCCACGGTGCTGTTCGCGCCCTTGATGGGCTGGATCGTCTATCGCTTCGGCTGGCAGCACGTGTTTATTGTGATGGGCGTGATCGGCATTGTGTTCTCGCTGATCTGGCTGAAAGTTATCCACAGCCCGCGCCAGCATCCGATGATCAACGAGGCCGAGTTCAATCACATCGCGGCCAATGGCGCGATGGTCGACATGGACCAGGACAAGGGCAAGGGTAAGAAAACCGACGGGCCGAAGTGGGATTACATCCGTCAGCTCCTGACCAACCGCATGATGCTCGGCGTCTACCTGGGCCAGTACTGCATCAACGGCATCACCTACTTTTTCCTGACCTGGTTTCCGGTGTACTTGGTGCAGGAGCGTGGCATGACCATCCTCAAGGCGGGTTTCATTGCTTCGTTACCGGCGATCTGCGGTTTTATCGGCGGGGTGCTCGGTGGGGTGATTTCCGACTACCTGCTGCGCAAAGGCCATTCGCTGACCTTCGCGCGCAAGGCGCCGATCATCGGTGGCCTGCTGATTTCCAGCAGCATCGTGGCCTGCAATTACGTAGACATCGAATGGATGGTGGTGGGCTTCATGGCCTTGGCCTTCTTCGGCAAAGGCGTTGGCGCACTGGGTTGGGCGGTGGTGTCCGACACCTCACCGAAACAAATCGCCGGGCTCAGTGGCGGCTTGTTCAACACCTTCGGTAACCTGGCGTCGATCACCACGCCGATTGTGATTGGCTACATCATCAGCACCACCGGCTCGTTCAAATGGGCCCTGGTGTTCGTTGGCGCCAACGCGCTGGTGGCGGTGTTCAGTTACCTGGTGATTGTCGGCCCGATCAAGCGTGTGGTGCTCAAGGAGCCGCCTACCCAGGGCCCTGAGTTGACCAACCTTTCTCAAGCGCATTCCTGAGGTTCGTGTGATGCAGTTGATTGAACATGCCGACTCGCCGCGCTCGATCCGTTTGCACGAGCGCGACAATGTGGTGATCGTGGTGAACGATCAAGGGGTGCCCGCCGGTACCGAGTTTCCCGACGGCCTGGTCACCGTGGATTTCATCCCGCAGAGCCACAAGGTGACCCTGGAAGACATCCCCGAGGGCGGCCAGATTATTCGCTACGGCCAGACCATCGGTTATGCCCTGGCGCCGATTCCCCGCGGCAGTTGGGTGCAGGAGGACCAGTTGCGCATGCCCACCGCACCGCCGCTGGACAGCTTGCCGCTGTCCACCGAGGTGCCTGAAACCCAGGCACCCCTGGAGGGGTTTACCTTCGAGGGCTATCGCAATGCGGACGGCACCGTGGGCACGCGCAATATCCTCGGCATTACCACTACCGTGCAATGCGTCACGGGCGTGCTGGACCATGCGGTCAAGCGCATCAAGGACGAGTTGCTGCCCAACTACCCGCATGTCGATGACGTGGTGGCGCTGACCCACAGCTATGGCTGCGGCGTGGCGATTACGGCGACGGATGCCTACATCCCCATCCGCACCGTGCGCAACCTGGCGCGCAACCCCAACCTGGGCGGCGAAGCCTTGGTGATCAGCCTGGGCTGCGAAAAGCTCCAGGCCGGCCAGGTGATGCACGACAACGACAGTTCTGTAGACCTGAGCGAGCCGTGGCTGTATCGCCTGCAGGATTCCAGCCACGGCTTTACCGAAATGATCGAGCAGATCATGGCCCTGGCCGACGTGCGCTTGAAAAAACTCGACCAGCGTCGCCGCGAAACCGTGCCGGCCTCCGAGTTGATCCTGGGCATGCAGTGCGGCGGCAGCGATGCGTTTTCCGGCATCACCGCCAACCCGGCGCTGGGCTATGCCTCGGACCTATTGCTGCGCGCCGGCGCGACGGTGATGTTTTCCGAAGTGACTGAAGTGCGCGATGCGATTTACCTGCTGACTTCACGCGCGCAAAACGAAGACGTCGCCCGCGAGCTGGTCAGGGAAATGGACTGGTACGACCGTTACCTGGCCAAGGGCGAGGCGGACCGTAGCGCCAATACTACGCCGGGTAACAAGAAGGGCGGGCTGTCGAATATTGTCGAGAAGTCGTTGGGCTCCATTGTCAAATCCGGCAGCAGTGCGATCAACGGTGTGCTTGGCCCTGGGGAACGCTTCAAGGAAAAGGGCCTGATCTTCTGCGCCACACCGGCCAGTGATTTTGTCTGCGGCACCTTGCAACTGGCGGCGGGGATGAACCTGCACGTGTTCACCACCGGGCGCGGCACGCCGTACGGGCTGGCGATGGCACCGGTGGTGAAGGTCTCCACCCGCACCGAGCTGGCCCAGCGTTGGCCTGACCTGATTGACATCGACGCCGGGCGCATTGCCACGGGGCGCGCGAGCATCGAGGAGCTGGGGTGGGAGCTGTTCCACTTCTATCTGGATGTGGCCAGCGGCAAGAAGCTGACCTGGGCAGAGCGGCACAAGCTGCATAACGACATCACGCTGTTCAACCCGGCGCCGATTACCTGAAACCAGGCGCTAACCCTGTAGGAGCGAGCTTGCTCGCGAAAAACGTCAACGATAACGCGTGTTAACTGAATGAACGCGGCGCCTGGGAGTTTTTCGCGAGCAAGCTCGCTCCTACATTTGAAGTGCGTTGCCCACACGAACCCGCTCGTACTGGCTTATCATTAGCCAACTAACGACGCCCACCAAGGTTCTCCCCGGCATGCTGGCAATCTTCCTCACCACCCTCACCATCACCGCGCCGGTGTTTGCCATGCTGTTCCTGGGCGTGTTTCTAAAGCGCATCAATTGGATCAACGACAACTTTATCCACACCGCATCGTCCCTGGTGTTCAACGTTGCCATGCCGGCGCTGCTGTTCCTGGGCATTCTGCATGCCGACCTGCACTCGGCGCTCAAACCGGGGCTGCTGATCTACTTTTGCGTCGCCACCTTGGTGAGCTTTGCCATGGCCTGGGGCTGGGCGATCTTTCGTTGCAAGCGCGAAGACCGAGGCATCTACGCCCAGGGTGCGTTTCGTGGCAATAACGGGGTCATCGGCCTGGCGCTGGCGGCCAGTATGTACGGCGACTACGGCATATCCCTGGGCGCGATCCTCGCCGCGCTGGTGATCCTCTTTTACAACACGCTGTCGACCATTGTGCTGGCGGTGTATAGCCCGGTGATCAAGTCCGACCCGTGGAGCATCTTCAAAAGCGTATTGGCCAACCCGCTGATTATCAGCGTGATCGTCGCCACGCCGTTCGCGTACTTCCAGATCGGCGTGCCCGGCTGGCTTGAGAAATCCTTGCAGTACCTGTCCGACACCACGCTGCCGTTGGCGTTGATTTGCATCGGCGGCACCTTGTCCATGGCCGCGTTGCGCAAGAGCGGCAACATGGCGTTGAGCGCAAGCCTGATGAAGATGATCTGGCTCCCGGTGATCGCGACTCTGGGCGCGTGGTTGCTGGGGTTCCGAGGGCCGGAGTTGGGGATTCTGTTCCTGTATTTCGGCGCGCCGACTGCGGCCGCGAGCTTTGTGATGGCTCGGGCGGCGGAAGGGAATCATGAACTGGCGGCGGCGATTATCGTGATCACCACGCTGATGGCGGCGGTGACCACGAATATCGGGATTTTTGTGTTGCAGGCGGGTGGTTGGATCTGAAATAGGCGGGCAGCTTAAGGCCCCATCGCAGGCAAGCCAGCTCCCACACTTGAAGGTATTCACACATCCACATGTGGGAGCTGGCTTGCCTGCGATAGCTATCTGGCAGTCACTGCTGATCGGCCTGATACGCCTCAATCACTTCCTGCGCCGCCCGAAATGCATCAATCGCCGCCGGCACCCCGGCATACACCGCGCAATGCAGCAGCGCTTCGCGAATCTCTTCAACCGTACAGCCATTATTCAGCGCACCGCGCACATGCCCCTTGAGTTCCTGCGAGCACTTGAGGGCGGTGAGGGCGGCGAGGGTGATCAGGCTGCGGGTCTTGAGTGGCAAGCCTTCGCGGTTCCAGACGCTGCCCCACGCGTGCTCATTGACGAAGTCCTGCAGCGGTTGGGTGAACGCCGTTGCATTGCCCAGGGCGCGGTCGACGAACGCATCGCCCATGACTTGGCGACGCACTTCAACCCCTGGCTTTTTCTGATCGGTCATTGCGATTCCCTCTTGTGTTGGCGGTGCCAGGCGCGCAGTGAGGTGAATAACAGCAGAGCGCCTAACGCCGGCAGGACGTAATACAGCATCAATTGTTCAAGCTTGTTGGCCAGCGGCATGCCGGTGGTGAACGCCATCACATGCAGGCCGTAGGCCAGGTACAGCCCCAGCAGCACCACCCCTTCGATGCGTGTTACCCGGTAGCCGGTATAGAACACCGGCAGGCACAGGATGATGGCGCCGAGCATCACCGGTAAATCGAAGTCCAGGGCGTTGGGCGATACCGACAGCGGTGTCGGCGCCACCAGGGCGGTAAAACCCAGCACGCCGAGCAGGTTGAACAGGTTGCTGCCGATCACGTTGCCCACGGCGATCTCCCGTTCGCCACGCAAGGCGGCGATCAGCGACGTGGCCAGGCACGGCAGCGAGGTGCCGACGCCGATCAACGTGAGGCCGATGACGCGCTCCGATAATCCGAGATCGCCCGCCACCTCAACCGCTGCGCCGAGCAACAAATGCCCGGCCAGCACCAGCACCAGCAAGCCGCCGAGCATCAGCAGTACACTGCTCAGCCATGGCGCTTTGGCCACGGTGTCGAGGGTGCGCGGGCGGCGGGAGTGGCGTGTCTGGTAATGCAATACGCCCAGGTAAGCCAGCAGCGCCACCAGCAGCACGGCGCCATCGAAGGGCGTCAGCATTTCATTGGCGGCCAGGATAAACACCAGCAGGCCGGCGACGATCATCACCGGGATATCCACGCGCACCAGCTGCCGCGAGACTCGCAGTGGAATGATCAGTGCGGACAAGCCCAGGGTCACGAGGATATTGAAGATGCTGCTGCCGATGACACTGCCCACGGCAATGTCCGTGTTACCGGCCAGCGTGGCCTGCAGGCTGACGGTCATCTGCGGCGCACTGCTGCCGAAGGCGACGATGCTCAAGCCGATGATCAGTGGCCGCACCTTGAGGCTGGCCGCCAGGCGCACCGCAGCGCGCACCAGGATTTCAGCGCCGACGATCAGCAAGATCAGGCCGCCCACCAGTTCGAGCAGGCTCCAGGGCGATAGGGCGTTCAATCCGAAAATGCTCAAGGCTGCCTCGATCAGTTGTTCAGGGCTTGCACGCGAACCCGCGCGGTGCCGCTGCTCAGCATGCGCAGTTGCTCGGCAGCCTTGCGTGAAAGGTCGATCAGGCGGCCACGGGTATGCGGGCCGCGATCATTGATACGCACCACGACAGAACGGTTGTTGTCGAGGTTGGTCACCTTGACCTGGGTGCCGAAGGGCAGGCGCCGATGGGCGGCGGTCAAGGCGTTCTGGTTGAAAGGTTCACCGCTGGCAGTTCTCTTGCCATGGTGCTTGGCGCCGTAATAGGACGCGGTGCCGGTTTCGTCGTAGCCGTTGGGGTCGATGAGGCCGCTGGCGCAACCGGCCAGCAGGGAGGACAAGGCCAGGAGGCCGAGTAGACGCTTCATTTCAAGATGTCCCCGTTGGATCGTTCCCACGCTCTGCGTGGGATTGCAGCTGGTGACGATACGCGTCACAAAAGCGGACGCGGAGCGTCCCGTGAGACGTTCCCACGCAGAGCGTGGGAACGATCATGGATCAGCCTTCGAGCTTGCTTTTGAGCAGTTCGTTCACCTGTTGCGGGTTGGCTTTGCCCTTGGAGGCTTTCATCGCCTGGCCGACAAAGAAGCCGAACATCTTGCCGCGCTTGGCTTCGTCCGCCGCGCGGTATTGCTCGACCTGCTCGGCATTGGCCGCGAGCATTTCATCGAGTACGGCCGAGATAGCGCCGCTGTCGGTGACTTGCTTGAGGCCACGCTTTTCGATGATCTCGTCGGCACTGCCTTCACCGGCGGCCATCGCTTCGAACACGGTCTTGGCAATTTTGCCGGAGATGGTGTTGTCCTTGATGCGCAGCAGCATACCGCCCAGTTGTTCGGCGGTGACCGGCGCTTCGTCGATTTCCAGGCCCTGTTTGTTCAACAGGCTGCCCAGCTCGACCATCACCCAGTTGGCCGCCAGCTTGGCGTCGCCGGCAATGCTCACGACTTTTTCGAAGTAGTTGGCTTGTTCGCGGCTGGAAGCCAATACGCTGGCATCGTAGACCGACAGGCCGAACTGTTCCTGGAAGCGTTCGCGTTTTTGCTGCGGCAGTTCCGGCAGGGTGGCGCGGATGTCATTGAGGAAGGAATCCTCCAGCACCACCGGCAACAGGTCCGGGTCGGGGAAGTAGCGGTAGTCGTTGGCTTCCTCTTTGCTGCGCATGGCGCGGGTTTCGTCTTTGTTCGGGTCGTACAGGCGCGTTTGCTGGATCACCTTGCCGCCGTCTTCGATCAGCTCGATCTGGCGACGTACTTCGCTGTTGATCGCCTTCTCGATGAAGCGGAACGAGTTGACGTTCTTGATCTCGCAGCGGGTGCCGAACTCAACCTGACCCTTGGGGCGGATCGACACGTTGCAGTCGCAACGCAGCGAGCCTTCGGCCATGTTGCCGTCGCAGATGCCCAGGTAGCGCACCAGCGCGTGGATGGTCTTGACGTAGGCCACGGCTTCCTTGGCGCTGCGCATGTCCGGCTCGGACACGATCTCCAGCAGCGGCGTGCCGGCACGGTTCAGGTCGATACCGGTAGCGCCCGGGAATTCTTCGTGCAGGCTTTTGCCGGCGTCTTCTTCCAGGTGCGCACGGGTGACGCCGACGCGCTTGATGGTGCCGTCTTCCAGGGGAATGTCCAGGTGGCCCTTGCCGACAATCGGCAGTTCCATCTGGCTGATCTGGTAGCCCTTGGGCAGGTCCGGGTAGAAGTAGTTCTTGCGCGCAAACACGTTGTGCTGGCCGATCTCGGCGTCAATCGCCAGGCCGAACATCACCGCCATGCGCACCGCTTCCTGGTTCAGCACCGGCAGCACGCCGGGCATGCCCAGGTCTACCAGGCTGGCCTGGGTATTGGGCTCAGAGCCGAACGTGGTGGCGCTACCGGAGAAAATCTTCGATTGGGTGGCGAGCTGGGTATGAATCTCCAGCCCGATCACAACTTCCCATTGCATAGTGTTCTCCTCAGAAGCCGGTAGGGGTGCGGGTGTGCCAGTCGGTGTTCAACTGGTACTGGTGCGCCACATTGAGCAGGCGGCCTTCCTGGAAATACGGGGCGAGCAATTGTACGCCCACCGGCAGGCCATCGACGAAACCTGCGGGCATGGACAAGCCCGGCAAGCCCGCGAGGTTGGCGGTGATGGTGTAGAGGTCTTCCAGGTACTCGGCGATCGGGTCGCCGGTCTTGGCGCCGATCTTCCACGCCAGGTTCGGCGCGGTCGGGCCGAGGATCACATCGACTTCTTCAAAGGCGGCCATGAAGTCGTTCTTGATCAGGCGACGGATTTTTTGCGCCTTGAGGTAGTACGCGTCGTAGTAGCCGGCCGACAGGGCGTAGGCGCCGACCATGATTCGGCGCTGCACTTCACTGCCGAAGCCTTCGCCACGGGAGCGTTTGTACAGGTCGGTGAGGTCTTTCGGGTTTTCGCAGCGATAGCCGAAGCGCACGCCGTCGAAACGCGACAGGTTGGAAGACGCCTCTGCTGGCGCGATCACGTAGTAGGCGGGAATCGCATGCTGGTTGTTCGGCAGGCTGATTTCCTTGATCACGGCGCCAAGTTTTTCCAGCTCTTTGATGCTGTTTTGCACCAGATCGGCGATACGCGGGTCGAGGCCGGCGCTGAAGTATTCCTTCGGCACGCCGATGCGCAGGCCCTTGATCGAGGTGTTCAGGCTGGCGCTGTAGTCCGGCACGGGCTCGTCGATGCTAGTGGAGTCCTGTTTATCGAAGCCTGCCATGCCTTGTAACAATATTGCGCAGTCTTCAGCGGTGCGTGCCAACGGGCCGCCCTGATCGAGGCTGGACGCATAGGCAATCATGCCCCAGCGAGACACACGACCGTAGGTCGGCTTCAGGCCGGTGAGGTTGGTGAAGGCCGCTGGCTGGCGGATCGAACCGCCAGTGTCGGTGGCGGTAGCGGCGGGCAGGAAGCGCGCGGCCACGGCCGCCGCCGAACCACCGGACGAACCACCCGGCACGTGTTCCAGGTTCCACGGGTTTTTCACCGCGCCGTAGTAGCTCGACTCGTTGGCCGAGCCCATGGCGAATTCGTCCATGTTGGTCTTGCCCAGGGTCACGGCACCGGCAGCGGCCAGCTTGGCGACCACAGTGGCGTCGTAGGGCGCCTTGAAGTTGTCGAGCATCTTCGAGCCGCAGCTGGTGCGAATGCCCTGGGTGCAGAACAGGTCCTTGTGGGCGATCGGTGCGCCAAGCAGCGCGCCGTTCTCACCGTTGGCGCGACGGGCGTCGGCGGCCTTGGCCTGGCTCAGGGCCAGCTCCTCGGTGAGGCTGATGAAGCTGTTGACCTTCGGATCGAGCGCGGCGATACGCGCCAGCAAGGTCTGGGTCAGCTCTTCGCTGGAAAACGATTTGTCGGCGAGACCGCGGGCGATCTCGGCCAGAGTCATGTGATGCATGAAAGGCTCTTTCCCTTTAGTCGATGACTTTCGGAACCAGGTACAGGCCGTTTTCGACCGCTGGCGCGATGGACTGGTAGGCCTCGCGATTATTGCGTTCGGTCACGACGTCTGCGCGCAGGCGCTGGCTGGCTTCCAGTGGGTGAGCCAGGGGCTCGATGCCGTCGGTATTCACGGCTTGCATTTGGTCGACCAGCCCGAGAATGCTGTTCAGGGCTGCGGTGGTCTGTGGAAGATCGGCATCATTAAGGCCAAGCGAGGCCAAATGTGCGATTTTTTCCACGTCGGAGCGTTCAAGCGCCATGGGATTCTCCAGTGGAAAACAGAACGGAGGGCGTCCGTGTGTTAGATTGTCGGAACACTACCGCATTTCTACGGTCATAAGGCCGCGATTGTGGGGGTTGGTGCACAGAAAGTCGGCCAATTTAGCACATTGGCGCCTTGCCCAAAATCCCTGTCGTTGTTAGAGTTTGCCGCACTTTTTTACCCACGCGTTGCCTAGGGTCCTTTCCCCATGTTCAAGAAACTGCGTGGCATGTTTTCCAGCGATCTCTCCATTGACCTGGGCACTGCCAACACCCTTATTTACGTGCGCGAGCGCGGTATCGTTCTGAATGAGCCATCGGTTGTGGCCATTCGGACCCATGGTAATCAGAAAAGTGTCGTTGCCGTTGGCACCGAGGCCAAGCGCATGCTCGGCCGTACACCAGGCAATATTGCTGCCATTCGTCCGATGAAGGATGGCGTGATCGCCGATTTCAGCGTCTGCGAAAAGATGCTGCAGTACTTCATCAACAAAGTTCACGAAAACAGTTTTCTGCAGCCCAGCCCTCGCGTGCTGATCTGCGTTCCGTGCAAGTCCACCCAGGTTGAGCGTCGCGCCATCCGTGAATCGGCCCTTGGCGCCGGTGCCCGTGAAGTCTTCCTGATCGAAGAGCCGATGGCCGCTGCGATCGGTGCCGGCCTGCCGGTTGAAGAAGCACGCGGTTCGATGGTGGTGGATATCGGTGGTGGTACCACCGAAATCGCCCTGATTTCCCTGAACGGTGTGGTGTATGCCGAATCCGTACGCGTGGGCGGCGACCGTTTCGACGAAGCGATCATCACGTATGTGCGTCGTAACTACGGCAGCCTGATCGGCGAATCCACCGCCGAGCGCATCAAGCAGGAAATCGGCACCGCTTACCCAGGCGGCGAAGTGCGCGAAGTCGATGTGCGCGGTCGCAACCTGGCCGAAGGCGTTCCACGTGCCTTCACCCTGAACTCCAATGAAGTGCTGGAGGCTCTGCAGGAGTCCCTGGCCACCATCGTTCAGGCCGTGAAAAGCGCCCTGGAGCAATCGCCGCCGGAGCTGGCTTCCGATATCGCCGAGCGTGGCCTGGTACTGACCGGTGGTGGCGCCTTGCTGCGCGACCTCGACAAGTTGCTGGCCCAGGAAACCGGCCTGCCGGTGATCGTCGCCGAAGACCCGCTGACCTGTGTTGCCCGTGGCGGTGGTCGTGCGCTGGAAATGATGGATAAACACACCATGGACCTGCTCTCCAGCGAATAAGATTGCCTGGATGGTTCATGCTTCGTCGGCAGGCAGCACTTTGCAGTGCTGCCTGTTGGCGTTTATCTTCTTCAATCTGCATCCAGGCCGGTTTGATGCCGTATGAATAAAGAGAACATTTGCCTGGGAGGAGCGGCTTATTAAACCGCTTTTCGCCAAAGGCCCCTCATTGGGTGTGCGCTTATTGGTGCTGACCGTGCTTTCGGTCGCGCTGATGGTGGTCGATGCCCGCTTTGCACTGCTCAAGCCGGTGCGTAGCCAGATGTCGCTGGTGTTGATGCAGACCTACTGGATCACCGACCTGCCGCAACGTCTATTCCAGGGTGTGTCCAGCCAATTTGGCAGCCGCACCGAACTGGTCGCCGAGAACGAAAAACTCAAGACTGAAAACCTGCTGTTGCAGGGGCGCATGCAAAAGCTGGCGGCCCTCACCGAGCAGAACGTTCGGCTGCGCGAGTTGCTCAATTCTTCCGCGCTGGTCAACGAAAAGGTCGAAGTGGCCGAACTGATCGGCATGGACCCCAACCCCTTTACCCACCGCATCATCATCAACAAGGGTGAGCGCGACGGTGTGGTGCTTGGCCAGCCGGTGCTCGACGCCCGTGGCCTGATGGGCCAGGTGGTGGAGTTGATGCCCTACACCTCGCGGGTGCTGTTGCTGACGGACACCACCCACAGCATCCCGGTACAGGTCAACCGTAACGGCCTGCGCGCGATTGCCAGCGGCACCGGCAACCCGGAACGCCTGGAGCTGCGCCATGTGGCCGACACTGCGGATATCAAGGAAGGCGACCTGCTGGTCAGTTCTGGCCTGGGCCAGCGCTTCCCGGCGGGTTATCCGGTGGCGACGGTCAAAGAGGTGATCCATGATTCCGGCCAGCCGTTCGCTATCGTTCGGGCGGTACCGACTGCCGCGCTGAACCGCAGCCGTTACCTGCTGTTGGTGTTCAGCGACAACCGCACCCCGGAAGAGCGCGCCAACGACGCCGCCCAGGCCCAGGAAGCGGAAGACCAGCAGAATGGTACCGCGCCTATCGTGCCGGCCACGGTGCCGAAACCGGCTTTCGTCGGTCCGCCTGCCCCTGCGGCAACAACTGCACCGGCACCGGCGGCAACGCCCGCTCAACCGGCAGCGCACAACGCGCGCCCGGCTAAGCCGCCTGTAGCCAAACCCCCGGCTACTGCGCCGAGCACCGCTCCGACCACCACACGGCAGAGGGAGCAATAATGGCCGGTACTCATTCACGCAATGGCTGGATCGTCTGGCTGACCTTCGCCATCGGCTTGCTGCTCAGCGTTTCGCCGCTGCCGCAGTTTATGGAAATCCTGCGCCCGCTCTGGCTGGCCTTGTTGCTGGCGTTCTGGTCATTGAACCTGCCGCACAAGGTGGGCATGGTCACGGCGATGTGCCTGGGGTTGGCCGAAGATGTGCTGTATGGCACCTTGCTGGGCCAGAACGCATTGATCCTGACCCTGATTACCTTTCTGGTGCTGTCGTTGCAACAGCGCTTGCGCATGTTCCCGATGTGGCAGCAGTGTTTGGTGATCCTGGTGATCTTCGGCCTGGCGCAGTTGGTGCAACTGTGGCTCAGCGCGTTGACTGGCAACCGCCAGCCGACCCTGGCGCTGGTCTTGCCGGCGCTGGTCAGTGCCTTGTTGTGGCCCTGGATCAGTTTTGGCCTGCGTGGGCTGCGTCGTCGCTATAAAATCAATTGAATGGATTGCGAGGCTCTGCCTGGTTATCGAACCCCACAGGGAGAGGCTGCAATGAATTCGCTTTATCTGGCCTCGGGCTCCCCGCGGCGACGTGAACTGCTGGTCCAGATCGGTGTGCCCTTTACCCTGGTCAGCGCCGCTATTGATGAAACGCCCCTTAACAACGAACCTGCCGTTGCCTATGTCGAGCGCCTTGCGCGGGGCAAGGCGACGGCGGGTTTTGTTGCGCTTGGCCACACCTCAAACACCTGCGTGCTAGGGGCTGACACGGCGGTGATTGTCGACGGGCGGATCCTGGGCAAACCGGTGGACCAGGCTGATGCACTGGCCATGCTGATGGCCCTTTCCGGCCGCGAGCATGAAGTGCTTACCGCCATTGCCCTGACCGACGGCCAGCAATGTGAAACCCGATGTGTCAGCAGCCGTGTACGTTTCCGCGAGGTTTCTGTGCAGGAGGCTACCACCTACTGGCACAGTGGCGAACCGCAGGACAAGGCTGGCGGCTATGCTATCCAAGGGCTGGGTTCGGTGTTTGTGGCCGGGCTTAATGGCAGTTATTCCGCCGTGGTGGGCCTGCCAGTCTGCGAAACCGCGCAACTGCTCGCCCAATTCGGCATACCCTGTTGGCAAAACCTTACCGTGTGCTGAACGCCGTATTCCAGCGCCAAGCCTTAAGCGACCGGTCACTATTGTGAAAACGCCTGAACGAGACCCAGCCATGAGTGAAGAGATTCTGATCAATATCACGCCGATGGAATCGCGCGTGGCGGTGGTAGAGAACGGTGTTCTGCAAGAAGTGCATGTCGAACGCACCCAAAAGCGCGGGATCGTCGGCAATATCTACAAAGGCAAGGTGGTGCGTGTATTGCCGGGCATGCAGGCGGCCTTCGTCGACATCGGCCTGGACCGTGCAGCGTTTATCCATGCCTCGGAAATTTCCCTGCGCGAGGGCCCTGCGGTGGAAAGCATCAGCGCTCTGGTGCACGAGGGCCAGAGCCTGGTGGTGCAAGTCACCAAGGACCCTATCGGTTCCAAGGGCGCCCGCTTGACCACCCAGTTGTCGATTCCCTCGCGCTACCTGGTGTACATGCCGCGCACCGCCCATGTGGGCATTTCCCTGAAGATCGAAGATGAAGCCGAGCGCGAGCGCCTGAAGAAGGTGGTCAGCGACTGCGTCGCCGCCGAGGGCATCAAGGAAGCGGGTGGGTTTATCCTGCGCACCGCCGCAGAAGGCGCTGGCGCGGATGAAATCCTCATGGATATTCGCTACCTGCGGCGCCTGTGGGACCAGATCGACGCACAGATCAAGACCATCGGCGCGCCCAGCGTCATCTATGAAGACCTCGGCCTGGCGCTGCGCACGCTGCGCGACCTGGTCAGCCCGAAGATCGAGAAAATTCGCATCGACTCGCGGGAAACCTTCCAGCGCACCACGCAATTTGTCGCCGAGTTGATGCCAGAAATCGCCGATCGCCTGGAACACTACCCCGGCGAGCGGCCGATATTCGACCTGTATGGCGTTGAAGATGAAATCCAGAAAGCCCTGGAACGCAAGGTGCCACTCAAGTCCGGCGGCTACCTGGTGGTAGACCCGGCAGAAGCCATGACCACCATCGACGTCAATACCGGTGCATTCGTGGGCCATCGCAACCTTGAAGAAACCATCTTCAAGACCAATCTCGAAGCGGCCACGGCTATTGCCCGCCAACTGCGCCTGCGCAACTTGGGCGGCATCATCATCATCGACTTCATCGATATGGAAGATGAAGAGCACCAGCGCCAGGTGCTGCGTACGCTTGAGAAGCAACTGGAACGCGATCACGCCAAGACCAACATCATCGGCATCACCGAGCTGGGCCTGGTGCAGATGACCCGCAAGCGCACGCGCGAAAGCCTTGAACAGGTACTGTGCGAACCGTGCAGCAGTTGCCAGGGCCGCGGCAAATTGAAGACCCCGGAAACGGTTTGCTACGAGATTTTCCGCGAGATCCTGCGCGAGGCACGCGCCTACCAGGCCGAAGGTTATAGAGTACTTGCCAATCAGAAGGTGGTGGATCGCCTGCTGGACGAAGAGTCCGGTAACGTCGCCGAACTGGAAAGTTTTATCGGTCGCACCATTCGCTTCCAGGTCGAAACCATGTATTCACAGGAACAATACGACGTGGTGTTGCTCTGATCCCCAGCTGTGCACTTTCTTCGAGACCGGCAGACCTTGATCTGCCGTCCGCTAACTGTTTTTTGAGGGTCGCCTGACATGGAGCGTCTGATACGCTTTTTTGCCGCTTTGACCCGTTGGGGCCTGGGCCTGTGCGCCTTGTTGCTGGTATTGGCAGCGGTGTACGTGAGCCTGGGGCGCGAACTCACCCCGCTGGTGGCCGAATACCGCGCCGAAGTCGAAGCCAAGGCTCAGGCGGCGCTGGAGACGCCGCTGCATATCGGTAGCCTTGAAGGCCGCTGGAGCGGGTTTGCCCCGGTATTGCTGGCTCACGACGTCATGGTCGGCGAGGGTAGCAGTGCCTTGCGCCTGGACCAGGTGGAAGTGGTGCCGGATATATGGGCCAGCCTGTTGGCCCGCGAAGTGCGCATCGCTCATCTGCAAGTCAGTGGCCTGCAACTGAGTGTCAAGGAAGACCAGGACGGCCGCTGGACCCTGCAAGGCTTGCCGGTGCAGGACGACCAGCCGTTGGACCCGCAGCAACTGCTGACGCGCATGCAAATGGTCAAGCGCGTGTCGGTGCTGGACAGCCAGGTGACCCTGCAACCGTTCGACCAGGCGCCGGTGACCGTGACCTATGTGGGCCTGAGCCTGCATACCGGCATGAGCCAGCAGCGTCTGGACGCTCGCCTGACCTTGCCCGATGGCCAACCGTTGGCCGTCAGCCTGCGTAGCCGCATTCGCGCCAGCCAGTGGCAAGACGCTGAGGTCGATGCCTACCTGAGCCTGCCGCAAAGCGACTGGGCCAAGTGGATTCCCGCGAGGCTGACCCAGCAATGGAGGCTGACGCAATTGAAGGCCGGCGGCGAGTTGTGGCTCAGTTGGGCCAAGGGTACGGTGCAAAGCGCGGCGGTACGCCTCAATTCGCCCCAAGTGAAGGGCAGCTACGCCGACCGTAAGCCGGTACACCTTGAAAACCTGGCCCTGACCGCCTACCTGCAGCGCAGTGACACTGGCCTCAAGGTGCTGTTCGATTCCCTGGCGATGAACATTGGCGAAACCCGTTGGGAGTC
Source organism: Pseudomonas sp. PA-4-8C (assembly GCF_021606625.1). NCBI lineage: Bacteria > Pseudomonadati > Pseudomonadota > Gammaproteobacteria > Pseudomonadales > Pseudomonadaceae > Pseudomonas > Pseudomonas sp. PA-4-8C. Next base: position 24,131 of record NZ_WKCD01000020.1, on the reverse strand, counting down.
GCGTCTGCAATTGCAGCAAAGCCTGGCCACCGACAAGGAGCAGGAAGTGTGGAAGTTGCAGGCCGATCGTCTCGACCTCACTCCCATCACACCGCTGCTCAACGCCTTGGCACCGCTGCCGGACGGCTTTGCCAAGGCCGTCGAACACCTCAAAGCCACCGGCCTGTTACGCAATGTGCTGGTGGACTTCCGACCACAAGACACCACTGACCGCAAACTCAGTTTTGCCGCCAACCTGGAGCGTGTCGGCTTCGATGCCTACTTTGGCGCGCCGGCCGCACGCAATGTGTCCGGCAGCATCAGTGGCGACCTGGGCCAGGGCGAGTTGCGCATGGACAGCAAGGACTTTTCCTTGCATCTGTATCCGATCTTCGCCAAACCTTGGCAGTACATCCAGGCCAATGCGCGCCTGACCTGGAAGCTGGACAAGCAAGGCTTCACCCTGATTGCCCCGTATATCAAGGTACTGGGCGAGGAAGGCAAGGTGGCGGCGGACTTCCTGATTCGCCTGCATTTCGACCACAGCCAGGAAGACTACATGGACCTGCGGGTCGGCATGGTCGATGGCGATGGCCGTTTCACTCCCAAGTACCTACCGGCCGTGTTGAGCCCGGCGCTGGATGAATGGCTGCGCACGGCGATCCTCAAGGGCGCGGTGGACGAAGGCTTCTTCCAGTACCAGGGTTCGCTCAGCCACAATGCGCTGCCGGCGTCGCGCAATATCAGCCTGTTCTTCAAGGTGCATGATGCCGAACTGGCCTTCCAGCCCGGCTGGCCTCATGCGAACAAGGTCAATGGTGAAGTGTTCGTCGAGGAAAGCGGCGTACGCATCCTGGCGAGCAAGGGCCAGTTGCTCGACACCCAGGTCAAGGATGTCTACGTCAATATCCCCCACGCCCCAGCGGGCGGGGACAGTCATCTGCTGCTCACGGGCGGGTTCTCCGGCGGTTTGGGCGACGGCCTGAAGATCCTTCAAGAAGCCCCTATCGGCACGGCGTCTACGTTCGCCGGTTGGAAAGGCGAGGGCGACCTGCAAGGTAGCCTGGACCTGGACGTACCGCTGGCCAAAGGCACTGAGCCCAAGATCGTGGTGGACTTCAAGACCGACAAGGCGCGCCTGCAATTGGCGGAACCGCCCCTGGAACTGACCCAGCTCAAGGGTGATTTTCGCTTCGACAGCGCCAAGGGCCTGAGCGGGCAGAAGATTTCGGCCCAGGCGTTCGACCGCCCCATCACGGCGCAGATTTTTGCCGAAGGCAAGCCGGGCAATATCAGCACTCGCGTGACCGCCAATGGTCAGGTCACCGTCAAGCGCCTCACGGACTGGTTGAAAATCAGCCAGCCGTTGCCGGTTTCCGGCGATATTCCCTACCAGTTGCAAGTGATCCTCGACGGCGCAGACAGCCAGTTAATGGTCAATTCCAACCTCAAGGGTGTCGCGGTGGACCTGCCGGCACCGTTCGGCATGCCGGCCAGCCAGGGACGTGACAGCACCTTTCGCATGACTTTGCAGGGCGCTGAGCGCCGTTACTGGTTTGATTACGGCGAGCTGGCTAACTTCACCTTTGCTGCGCCGCCGGACAAGTTCAATGATGGCCGCGGCGAACTGTTCCTAGGCGATGGTGATGCCGTGCTGCCGGGGGCCAAGGGCCTGCGCATTCGTGGCGTGCTGTCGGAACTGGATATCGATCCCTGGAAGAAACTTGTGGATCGCTACGCGGGCAATGATCCAGGTGGCAATGCCAAGCAACTGCTCAGCGGTGCGGACTTCAAAGTGGGCAAGCTGACCGGGTTTGGTACCCAGTTTGACCAGGTCAGCTTGCAGCTCGATCGCAAACCAGCGGCCTGGGGCCTGCAACTCGATAGCCAGCAAGCCAAGGGCGCGGTGAACCTGCCGGACGCCAAAGGCGCGCCGATTGCGGTCAACCTCAAGTATGTGAAATTGCCTGCGCCAGACCCGACCGCGCAGGCGGACGAAAACGCGCCGGACCCGCTGGCCGATATCGACCCAAAAAGCATTCCGGCGCTGGATATTGCCGTCGACCAGTTGTTCCAGGGCTCGGACCTGATCGGCGCCTGGTCGCTGAGGATCCGCCCCACCGCCAAGGGCCTGGCCTTCAATAACCTCGACCTGGGCCTCAAGGGCATGCTGCTCAAGGGCGCCGGGGGTTGGGAAGGTGCGCCAGGCGCCAGCAGCAGTTGGTACAAGGGCCGCCTTGATGGCCGCAACATTGCCGACGTGCTCAAGGGCTGGGGCTTTGCGCCTACGGTGACCAGCGAAGACTTTCATCTGGACGTGGATGGCCGCTGGCCGGGTTCGCCGGCCTGGGTCGGGCCCAAGCGCTTTTCCGGCAGCCTGGATGCTGCGTTCCGTAAAGGTCAGTTCGTCGAAGTGGAGGGCGGGGCCCAGGCATTGCGAGTGTTTGGCCTGCTTAACTTCAACTCCATTGGCCGGCGTTTGCGTTTGGACTTTTCCGACTTGTTCGGCAAGGGTTTGAGTTATGACCGGGTCAAAGGCTTGTTGGCCGCCAGTAATGGTGTGTTCGTGACCCGCGAGCCCATCACCATGACCGGGCCTTCCACCAATCTTGAGCTTAACGGCACCCTGGATCTGGTTGCCGATCGCGTCGACGCCAAGTTGCTGGTCACCTTGCCTGTGACCAACAACCTGCCGATTGCAGCGCTGATTGTCGGCGCGCCGGCCATTGGTGGTGCGCTGTTTTTGATCGACAAGCTGATCGGTGACCGGGTTTCGCGCTTTGCCAGTGTGCAATACAAGGTGCAGGGCCCTTGGAAGGATCCGAAAATCACCTTCGACAAGCCATTTGAAAAGCCAAACTGAGAGGCTGTGGAGTAGCATGGCCCAATGCCCTGTATGGAGTGTCGGCCCATGTCCTTTGCGGTAATTCAAATGGTCAGCCAGAGTGACGTGCTGGCCAACCTCGCCCAGGCGCGTCGCCTGTTGGAACAGGCGGCGGCCGGTGGCGCGAAACTCGCGGTGCTGCCGGAGAATTTCGCCGCCATGGGGCGCCGTGACGTGGCCGACATTGGCCGCGCCGAGGCGTTGGGCCAAGGGCCTGTGTTGCCCTGGTTGAAACAGGCCGCCCGCGACCTCACCTTATGGATAGTGGCCGGCACATTACCGTTGCCGCCCAAGGACCAGCCCCACGCCAAGCCCAACGCTTGCTCGCTGCTGATCAACGATCAGGGTGAAATCGTCGCTCGCTACGACAAACTCCATCTGTTTGATGTGGACGTAGCGGACGCTCGCGGTCGTTATCGCGAATCTGACGACTATGCTTTCGGTAACCAGGTGGTGGTGGCGGATACGCCGGTGGGCCGTGTGGGGTTGACGGTGTGTTACGACCTGCGTTTCCCGGAGCTGTACAGCGAGTTGCGCGCGGCGGGGGCTGAACTGATTACCGCGCCTTCGGCTTTCACGGCGGTGACCGGGGCTGCGCACTGGGATGTGCTTATTCGTGCGCGGGCCATTGAAACCCAGTGCTACTTGCTGGCGGCCGCCCAGGGTGGTGTGCATCCAGGGCCACGGGAAACTTTTGGCCACGCAGCGATTGTCGACCCTTGGGGCCGAGTGCTGGCGCAACAGGATCAAGGCGAAGCGGTGTTACTGGCCGAACGCGATAGCAGTGAACAGGCGTCGATACGGGCGCGCATGCCGGTGGCCAATCACCGGCGCTTTTTCTCGCAGGGCGCGCAGCGGCCTGCTTCAGAACGATGAATTTAAGGCCAAACCTATGAGCGAGTTGTTGTCCTCAGTCAGTGATCACCTCCTGGCACCCGGTGGCGTGACCATCGAAAGCCTGCAAACCGTGCTCGGCGATCTTGCCGGGCCGGGTATCGATGCGGCTGACCTGTATTTCCAGGGGCAGATTTCCGAGTCATGGGCGCTGGAAGATGGGATCGTCAAGGAAGGCAGTTTCAACCTTGACCAGGGCGTAGGCGTTCGCGCGCAATCGGGTGAGAAGACCGGCTTTGCCTACAGCAATGCGATCACCCTGGAGGCCTTGGGCCTGGCGGCGCGTGCCGCCCGTTCGATTTCCCGTGCCGGCCAGAATGGCACGGTGCAGGCATTCAGTACCCAGGACGTGGCCCAGTTGTATGCGCCGGATAACCCCTTGGAAGTGATCAGCCGTGCGGAAAAAGTCGAGCTGCTCAAGCGTATCGACGCAGCTACCCGCGCTCTGGACCCGCGTATCCAGCAAGTGACCGTAAGCATGGCCGGCGTGTGGGAGCGCATCCTTGTGGCGTCCACCGACGGTGGGCTGGCGGCGGATGTGCGGCCGCTGGTGCGTTTCAATGTGAGCGTGATCGTCGAACAGAACGGGCGCCGCGAGCGCGGTGGCCATGGCGGCGGCGGGCGCACCGACTACCGTTATTTCCTCGCTGACGACCGTGCCATGGGCTATGCCCGTGAGGCGCTGCGCCAGGCATTGGTCAACCTGGAGGCGATACCGGCACCGGCCGGCACCTTGCCGGTGGTGCTGGGCTCGGGTTGGTCTGGCGTGTTGCTCCACGAAGCCGTGGGCCATGGCCTGGAAGGCGATTTCAACCGCAAGGGCAGTTCCGCCTATAGCGGGCGCATGGGCGAAATGGTTGCGTCCAAGCTGTGCACCATTGTCGATGACGGCACCCTGGCCGGCCGCCGTGGTTCGCTGAGTGTCGATGACGAAGGTACGCCGACCGAATGCACCACCCTGATCGAGAACGGCGTGCTCAAGGGCTACATGCAAGACAAGCTCAACGCCCGCCTGATGGGCGTGGCGCGCACCGGTAATGGTCGCCGTGAATCCTATGCGCACCTGCCAATGCCGCGCATGACCAACACTTACATGCTCGGTGGCCAAAGCGATCCGGCAGAAATCATTGCCTCGGTCAAACGCGGTATCTACTGCGCCAACCTCGGCGGCGGCCAGGTGGACATCACCAGCGGCAAGTTCGTGTTCTCCACCAGCGAGGCGTACCTGATCGAAGACGGCAAGATTACCGCGCCGGTCAAAGGGGCGACGTTGATTGGTAACGGGCCGGAAGCCATGAGCAAAGTGTCGATGGTCGGTAACGACCTGTCGCTGGACAGCGGCGTGGGCACGTGCGGCAAGGATGGGCAGTCGGTGCCGGTAGGTGTCGGCCAGCCAACCTTGAAAATTGATGCGATTACCGTGGGTGGCACGGGATCGTAGGAACCGGAGCTTCGGGTGGCGAAGACCGCCACCCGGGGAAGAGGATCAGCGCAGGCCGCGTTGAGTCTCGTCCAGCTCACGGATGTACTTGAAGATTTTACGGCTGGTGGCTGGCGCCTTGTTATGCGCCAGCTCGTGCTGAGCCTGACGGATCAGGGAGCGCAATTGCTGGCGGTCCGCGTCCGGGTAGTCCAGTACGAATTTCTCCAGCACCGCGTCATCGCCCGAGATCAGGCGGTCACGCCAACGTTCCAGGTTGTGGAAGCGTTCGTTGTACTGGCGAGTGGAGGCATCGGTTTGATCGAGCAAAGTCAGAATGGCGTCAATGTCTTGATCGCGCATCAGTTTGCCGATAAACGAGATGTGCCGTTTACGCGCGATATTCGCGGTGTGCTTGGGCGCATCCGCCAGGGCCCGACGCATTTCGTCGGTCAGTGGCAGTTTGGCAACCAAATCCTTTTTGAGCGTTGTAAGGCGCTCGCCAAGGTCAACCAGAGCATGCAGCTCGCGTTTGACCTGGGTTTTGCTTTTCTCCCCATCGAGGGAGTCGTCGTAAGAATCAACCATGGTGGCAGTCCGCAAAGAAACGCCGCCATGATAACCAGTCGGGGGCCGCTTGTCCGGCCCGGTCGCTCGATGGCCATTACCGAAAGCAGAATTTGAGTGGAGAAAACCATGAGTGCAGCCCAAAGCGTCGGTCCACAAGCGTTACCGGCACTGCAGGAACAAGTCGAGCAGATCCTTGCCGAGGCCAAGCGCCAGGGGGCCAGCGCCTGTGAAGTGGCGGTGTCGCTGGAGCAAGGGTTGTCGACTTCGGTGCGCAAGCGGGAAGTGGAAACGGTTGAATTCAATCGTGACCAAGGGTTTGGCATTACCTTGTATGCGGGCCAGCGCAAAGGCTCGGCCAGCACTTCCGCCAGTGGCCCTGAGGCAATTCGCGAGACCGTCGCCGCAGCACTGGCGATTGCCAAGCACACCTCCGAGGATGAAAGCTCGGGCCTGGCCGACAAGGCGCTGATGGCCAAGGAGGTGCAGGATTTTGACCTGTTCCATGCCTGGGATATCACCCCTGAGCAAGCCATCGAGCTGGCGCTGACCTGCGAAGCGGCAGCCTTCGATGCCGATGCCCGCATCAAGAATGCGGACGGCACCACCTTGAGCACCCATCAGGGTTGTCGCGTCTACGGCAACAGCCATGGCTTTATCGGTGGTTATGCCTCCACGCGTCACAGCCTCAGTTGCGTGATGATTGCCGAAGCCAACGGGCAGATGCAGCGTGATTACTGGTACGACGTAAACCGCCAAGGCGATTTACTGGCAGACCCTGCAAGCATTGGCCAGCGTGCGGCGCAACGGGCTGCGAGCCGCCTGGGCGCGCGCCCGGTGCCGACCTGCGAAGTGCCTGTGCTGTTTTCCGCAGAGTTGGCCGGTGGTTTATTCGGCAGCTTCCTGGGGGCGATTTCAGGAGGCAACCTGTATCGCAAGTCTTCGTTCCTGGAAGGCGCCATCGGCCAGAAGCTGTTTCCTGAGTGGCTGACCATCGACGAGCGCCCGCATTTGATGCGCGCCATGGGCAGTTCGTCGTTCGACGGCGATGGCTTGTCGACCTATGCCAAGCCGTTTGTCGAGAAAGGTGAGCTGGTGTCTTATGTGCTGGGCACTTATGCCGGTCGCAAGTTGGGCCTGCCCAGTACCGCCAACGCGGGGGGCGTTCATAACCTGTTCGTGACCCATGGCGATGAAGACCAGGCCGCGTTGTTGCGGCGTATGGGGCGTGGGTTGCTGGTGACTGAATTGATGGGCCATGGCCTGAACATGGTCACCGGTGACTACTCGCGCGGTGCGGCGGGCTTCTGGGTGGAGAACGGCGAAATTCAGTTCGCCGTCCAGGAAGTGACCATCGCCGGCAATATGCGCGATATGTTCAAGCAGATCGTTGCCGTGGGTAACGACCTGGAACTGCGCAGCAATATCCGTACGGGTTCGGTGCTGATCGAACGCATGACGGTCGCTGGCAGCTAATCCTCCAGCACGTCCTCAAAAGGCGCGCCATCGCAAGATGGCGCGCCTTTTTTATTGCAGCTCTTTTCGCAGGATCAATAGGCCACTCTTGTTTTGATTCTCAATATCATTTAATAATAAATATCATTACCGAGTGAGTGTGGCTCATGAGTTCTGTCCTGCATGAGGATCCCTATCTGGAAAGCTGGCGTTGGATGAGCCGCCAGATTCGCTGTGGCCTGGATCCCAATGAACCCCGCCTGATCGAGCATTACCTGAACGAAGGTCGGTACCTGGCGTGTTGCACCGCAACCCATCCGTGGACGATCGCCGAAACCTCATTCCGCTTGTTGATCGACACCGCCGCTGATGTCGCCTTGCCCTGGCATTGGCGCTCCCTGTGCCTGGACCAGGCCTGGCGACCACTGCGCGACCTGGAAAAACTCTCCCACTGTGCCTGCCGCCTCAAGCGCTGGCAGACCTTTGCCTGGCAATTGGCGAGCTGCGAATTACTGCCTTCGATTTCCGTTTCTGACTTGGTGCAAGGATCTAATGATGAGTAACACCCGTATCGAACGCGACAGCATGGGCGAACTGCATGTGCCGCAAGAAGCTTTGTATGGCGCACAAACACAGCGTGCGGTGAACAACTTTCCGATCAGTCATCAACCCATGCCGGCGCAATTCATCCGCGCCCTGATCCTGGCCAAGACCGCCGCCGCGAGGGTCAACGTCGACCTCAAGCAAATCAGCGAAGGGCAGGGCAAGGCCATTGTCGATGCCGCCCAAGGCCTGCTGGAAGGCGACTACATGCAGCACTTCCCGGTGGATATCTTCCAGACCGGCTCCGGCACCAGCTCCAACATGAACGCCAACGAAGTGATCGCGACGCTTGCCAGCCGTTTGCTGGGCGAGGCGGTTAACCCCAACGATCATGTGAATTGCGGCCAGAGCAGCAACGACATCATCCCCACCACCATCCACGTCAGTGCCGCGTTGGTGCTGCATGAGCAAACGCTGCCGGCCCTGCTGCATCTGGTGCAGGTCATCGAGCAAAAAGCCGAGGCAGTTCACCCGTTCATCAAGACCGGCCGCACGCATTTGATGGACGCCATGCCGGTGCGCATGAGCCAGGTGCTCAACGGCTGGGCGCAGCAGCTCAAGGCCAATATCGGCCACTTGCAGGACCTGCTGCCGGCGCTGCAAGCACTGGCACAGGGCGGCACGGCGGTCGGTACCGGGATCAACGCGCACCCCGAGTTTGCCGGGCGCTTCAGCCAGCAACTGAGCCTTTTGACCGGGGTGAAGTTCACCCCTGGCAAGAACCTGTTCGCGCTGATTGGCTCCCAGGACACCGCCGTTGCAGTCTCTGGCCAGTTGAAAGCCACGGCGGTGTCACTGATGAAGATCGCCAATGACCTGCGCTGGATGAACTCCGGCCCATTGGCTGGCCTCGGTGAAATCGAACTGGAGGCGCTGCAGCCGGGCTCGTCGATCATGCCGGGCAAGGTCAACCCGGTCATCCCGGAAGCGACCGCCATGGTGGCTGCCCAGGTCATCGGCAATGACACAGTGATCACCGTGGCCGGCCAATCGGGCAACTTCGAGCTGAATGTGATGCTGCCGATCATTGCCCAGAACCTGCTCAGCAGCCTGGAGTTGCTGGCCAATGCCAGCCGGTTGCTGGCGGACAAGGCCATTGCCAGCTTCAAGGTCAACGAACCCAAGCTCAAGGAAGCGCTGTCACGCAATCCGATCCTGGTCACCGCACTTAACCCGATCATCGGCTACCAGAAAGCCGCTGAAATCGCCAAGAAGGCGTATCAGCAAGGCCGCCCGGTGATCGAGGTCGCCCTCGAACACACCGACCTGCCGCGCAGCCAACTGGAAGTCCTGCTGGACCCGGAAAAGCTCACGGCTGGCGGCGTGTAATCAACGACCCTGCTTTGGAGGCTCACCATGGAGCACTGGAAACGCACGATCGAACGGGCCAATCGCTGCTTTATGGCGGGTGAGCTGGTTGACGCTCGCGAGGCCTATCTGCAAGCCCTGGCCCTGGCCCAAGTGTTGTTCGAACGCTGGGCGGATGCTGACGAAGCGGTGGCCGCTTGCGTCATTTCCCATCACAACCTGGCAGACCTGCACTTGCGTCTGAACCAGCCTGAGGAAAGCGCGGAATACCTGTGCGCTATTCATCAGCGCCTTTTGCAGACCATGCAGGACCCGCGCCTCAGCCCGTCATTGCGCGAGGCCGCGCTGCGCCAGAGCAGCAAGACCTACGTCGAGCTGCTGAATTTCATCAGCGATCACGGCGAATACCCACGCACTCATCGGCTACTGGGCAGTGCTGCGACGCCAACGTCCACGTCCCACTATGGAGCACATTGATATGACCTATACCTTGCCGGCCTTGCCTTACGCCTACGACGCCCTCGAGCCGCATATTGACGCGCAAACCATGGAAATTCACTACACCAAGCACCACCAGACCTACATCAATAACCTCAATGCTGCGGTCGAGGGCACTGAGTTCGCCGGCTGGCCGGTGGAGAAGCTGGTGTCCAGCGTCCAAACATTGCCGGAGAAATTACGCGCTGCCGTGGTCAACCAAGGAGGCGGGCATGCGAACCACTCGTTGTTCTGGGCAGTCATGTCACCGACAGGGGGCGGCAAACCCGATGGCGCGCTGGGTAAGGCTATCGACGAGCAATTGGGTGGTTTCGACAGCTTCAAGGAGGCGTTCACCAAGGCGGCGTTGACGCGTTTCGGCAGCGGCTGGGCCTGGTTGAGCGTTACGCCGCAGAAAACGCTGGTGGTGGAAAGCAGCGGCAACCAGGACAGCCCGCTGATGAGCGGCAATACACCCATCCTCGGTCTGGACGTCTGGGAACACGCTTACTACCTGCAATATCAAAACCGACGACCCGAGTACATCAATGCCTTTTACAGCGTCATCAACTGGCCGGAAGTTGCCGCGCGCTATCAGGCGGCCTTGGCCTGACACTCACTCCATAACAAGATCTAAGGCCGACTATGGGCACTCAAACACTGGCGATCGGTAGCGTACGAATGTTTCGTTATGCGTTTGGCACGCTGCTGCTATTGGCAGGTACTGCGTTATTGGTGGCCCATGGGCTGGCCTGGTTGAACCTGGAACCGCGCATTCTGCGTGCTTTGCAGGGCGGGGCGATCTGCGCGCTCGGCACCGCGCTGGGGGCGGTGCCGGTGTTGGTGATTCGGCGCATGCCGATGGCGCTGAGCGATACCCTGCTGGGCTTTGGGGCTGGTGTGATGCTGGCGGCGACCGCGTTTTCCCTGGTCGTGCCGGGTATCGCGGCTGCTGAAAGCCTGGGGCTGTCGCCCTGGGGCGCCGGTGGCCTGATCAGCTTCGGCATCATGCTCGGAGCGTTCGGCCTGTACCTGGTGGACCGCAAGGTCTCTGGCGCCAGCCCGGAAATGCTGGTGGGTACAGCGGATAAGCCGGTTATCCCGCCGCGTATTTGGTTATTCGTGTTTGCCATCATTGCGCACAACATTCCTGAAGGCATGGCTGTGGGTGTTTCGGCGGGCGGAGGCATGACGGATGCCGACAGCCTCGCCATGGGCATTGCCCTGCAGGATGTCCCCGAAGGGCTGGTGATTGCGTTGGTATTGGCGGGAGCGGGAATGTCGCGGGTCAAGGCCTTCCTGATTGGCGCTGCATCGGGCTTGGTTGAACCGGTATTTGCGGTGCTCTGCGCATGGCTGGTGAGCCTTGCCGAAGTGCTATTGCCGTTGGGTTTGGCGCTGGCCGCCGGGGCAATGTTGCTGGTAGTGACTCATGAAGTCATCCCCGAATCGCGCCGCAATGGCCATGAAAAGCTCGCCAGCCTTGGGCTGTGCCTCGGGTTTTGCCTGATGATGGTGATGGATACGGCGTTGGGCTGAGGATGGCTTTATCTATGTAGGAGCGAGCTTGCTCGCGAAGAACGCAAGAGCACCGCGTTAAACAACGATGCCCGCGTTATCGTTGACGTTTTTCGCGAGCAAGTTCGCTCCTACAGTAGGGGTTACTCGCCTTCGTCGAAGTAGTTGTTGATCAACTCGACCAGCGCGGCCATTGCTTCGTCTTCTTGCTCACCTTCGGTGCTCAGGTGGATCTTGGTGCCTTTCCCGGCCGCCAACATCATCATCGCCATGATGCTCTTGCCATCGACCATGGACTCTGGCGTACGCCCAGCACGTATCTGGCAGGGGAACTGCCCGGCCACTCCAACGAATTTAGCCGACGCCCGGGCGTGCAGGCCCAGCTTGTTGATGATTTCAATTTCCAGAGCAGGCATCGCGCAGGTGTTCCTTTCAACTCAGGTCGCGGTGGCGAACCTGGACGTTCTTGAGGGTTTGTTGCAGCACCTGGCCCAGCCGTTCAGTCAAATAGACCGAGCGGTGGTGACCACCGGTACAACCAATGGCAATGGTGACATAGGCCCGATTGCTGGCGGCAAAGCGCGGCAACCATTTGAGCAGGTAGCTGGAGATGTCCTGGAACATCTCTTCTACGTCGGGTTGCGCGGCCAGGTAGTCGACCACAGGCTGATCCAGCCCGGACTGATCGCGTAATTCCGGCTTCCAGTAAGGGTTGGGCAGGCAGCGCACGTCGAAGACCAGGTCGGCATCGACCGGCATGCCACGCTTGAAGCCAAACGACTCGACCAGAAACGCCGTCCCCGGCTCAGGCTGGTTCAGCAGGCGCAGCTTGATCGCATCGCGCAACTGATACAGGTTCAGGTTGGTGGTGTTGATCTTCAGGTCGGCCAGGTCAATGATCGGCCCCAGCAGTTTGGTCTCGTCCTCGATGGCTTCGGCCAGGGAGCGGTTGGCACTGCTGAGGGGGTGACGTCGACGGGTTTCGGAGAAACGCTTGAGCAGGGTTTCTTCGTCGGCATCCAGGTACAGCACGTCGCAATGAATGTGCTTGGCACGCACTTCTTCCAGCAGTTCCGGGAACCGCGAGAGGTGGCTGGGCAGGTTGCGCGCATCAATCGAGACAGCCACAAGTGGCTGTGCCAATTCGGTATGGATCAATGCACGTTCCGCCAGCTCTGGCAGCAGGCCGGCTGGCAGGTTGTCGATGCAATAGAAGCCGTTGTCCTCAAGCACATTGAGGGCGGTGCTCTTACCCGAGCCGGAGCGACCGCTGACGATGATCAAACGCATGATTACTGCCCGTTTTGTTCATCCAGGACAACTTGGTACAACGCTTCATTGCTGGAGGCGCTGCGCAGTTTGTCGCGTACATCCTTGCGGTCCAGCATGCTGGCGATCTGCCGGAGCAGTTCCAGGTGCGCATCGGTGGCGGCTTGCGGGACCAGCAGAACGAACAGCAGGTCAACCGGGGCACCGTCGATGGCGTCGAAGTCGATGGGTTTTTCCAAGTGCAGCAGAGCGCTGACCGGGGTATCGCAGCCTTCGAGACGGCAGTGAGGAATGGCGATGCCGTTGCCAAAACCGGTCGAGCCGAGTTTTTCACGGGCGATCAGGGCTTCGAAAACATCTTGCATCTCCAGCTCAGGCACTTGGCTGCTGATCAGGTTGGCAATTTGTTCGAGGGCGCGCTTTTTACTGCCGCCCGGCACGTTCACGAGGGAACGGCCGGGGGTCAGGATGGTTTCAAGTCGGATCATGGGGGGAGAGTTAACGACCTGTACCTTGCATCAGGTGCAGATTCTTTTCCTTATGCTTTATGAGTTGGCGGTCGAGCTTGTCGTAGAGCGAGTCGATTGCCGCGTACATATCTTCATGTTCCGCATTGGCGACGAGCTTGGCATTCGGTACGTGCAGGGTGGCCTCGATTTTCTGCTTGAGCTTATCGACCTCCATGATGACCTGCACGTTGGTGATCTTGTCAAAATGCCCCGCAAGCTTGTTCAGTTTGCTCTCGGTGTATTCACGCAGGGGCTTGGTGACTTCCAGCTGGTGTCCACTGATGTTGACTTGCATACAGCTTCTCCTTCGTTGCCAGTGCATAAAGCGGTGGGCAGGAATACCCACCACTGGAACGCTGTGGCCCGCCCGTCACATCAAACGCTTACGCTCGCTGGAAGGCGCGATCCCTAGGGACTCGCGGTACTTGGCGACGGTTCGACGGGCGACCTGAATGCCTTGTGCCTCCAGTAAACCAGCGATCTTGCTGTCACTCAACGGCTTTTTCTGATTTTCCGCGGCAACCAGTTTTTTGATGATCGCGCGGATCGCCGTGGACGAGCATTCGCCGCCTTCGGAGGTGCTGACGTGGCTGGAGAAAAAGTATTTCAGCTCATAAATACCCCGTGGGGTATGCATGAATTTCTGCGTGGTGACCCGGGAAATCGTCGATTCGTGCATACCGACGGCTTCGGCGATGTCGTGCAGCACCAGAGGCTTCATGGCCTCGTCGCCGTATTCCAGGAAACCGCGCTGGTGCTCGACGATCTGGGTCGCGACTTTCATCAGGGTTTCGTTGCGGCTTTGCAGGCTCTTGATGAACCACCGCGCTTCCTGCAACTGGTTGCGCATGAAGGTGTTATCGGCGCTGGTGTCAGCGCGGCGCACAAAACCGGCGTACTGCGGGTTGACCCTCAGACGCGGTACCGACTCCTGGTTCAGCTCCACCAGCCAGCGTTCGTTGTCCTTGCGCACGATGACGTCGGGGACCACGTATTCGGCTTCGCTGGATTCGATCTGCGAGCCCGGACGCGGGTTGAGGCTTTGCACCAGCTCGATGACCTGGCGCAAGTCATCTTCCTTGAGCTTCATGCGGCGCATCAGTTGGCTGTAGTCGCGACTGCCCAACAGGTCGATGTAGTCACTGACCAGCCGTTGCGCTTCGGTGAGCCATGGCGTCTTGGCCGGCAGTTGGCGCAGTTGCAGCAACAGGCACTCGCTGAGCGTGCGGGCACCAATGCCGGCGGGTTCGAATTGCTGGATGCGGTGCAGGACGGCTTCGATTTCGTCCAGTTCGATGTCCAGTTCCGGGTCGAAGGCCTCGAGGATCTCGTCGAGGGTTTCGTCCAGGTAGCCCTGGTTGTTGATGCAGTCGATCAGGGTGACCGCGATCAGGCGATCGGTATCGGACATCGGCGCCAGGTTCAGTTGCCACAACAAGTGGCTCTGCAGGCTCTCGCCCACCGACGTACGGGTGGTGAAGTCCCACTCGTCGTCATCGTTGCTCGGCAGGCTGCTGGCGCTGGTCTGGTAGACGTCTTCCCATGCGGTGTCCACGGGAAGCTCGTTGGGAATGCGTTCATTCCAGTCGCCTTCCTCCAGGTTGTCCACCGTCGGGGCGGTTTCCTGATAGGAGGGTTCCTGCACGTCGGGATTGGGTTTTTGCTCGATGTTGTCGGCCAGCGGATCTGCGTTGTCGAAGTCGTCGCCTTCTTCCTGGCGTTCGAGCATCGGATTGGACTCCAAGGCCTCCTGGATTTCCTGTTGCAGGTCCAGGGTCGACAATTGGAGCAGGCGGATGGCCTGTTGCAGCTGCGGTGTCATCGTCAGCTGCTGGCCCATTCTCAGGACTAGCGATGGTTTCATGGCAGGGGCTTAACACCTTATTCGCCGGCGCAATGCGCCATCCACGACAGGGCGCGTGAGCGCCAAACATAAGCAAATTATATGCCTGATCTCGGGGCCTTTGCCTAGAGCGCGGTAACAATAAAAAAACCGAGGTTTCTATTGACTCCCGCGCGCTCAAGGGAAAAGCGCGATACCCCTGTGTTTACAGGCGGAACTCGTGACCCAGGTACACTTCCTTCACCAGCTCGTTAGCCAGGATCGTCTCGGCATCGCCTTCGGCAATCAGCTGACCATCGTTGACGATATAAGCGGTTTCGCAGATATCCAGGGTCTCGCGTACGTTGTGGTCCGTGATCAGCACCCCAATGCCCTTGGCCTTGAGGTGATGGATGATCTGCTTGATGTCACCCACCGAAATCGGGTCGACACCGGCGAAGGGTTCATCCAGCAGGATGAATTTCGGCGCAGTCGCCAGGGCGCGAGCGATTTCCACGCGGCGACGCTCACCACCGGACAAGCTCATGCCGAGGTTGTCGCGAATGTGGTTGATGTGGAATTCCTGCAACAGGCTTTCCAGCTCCTGGCGGCGGCCATCGCGATCAAGTTCCTTGCGGGTCTCGAGGATCGCCATGATGTTGTCGGCTACCGACAGTTTGCGGAAGATCGACGCTTCCTGGGGAAGATAGCCGATACCTGCCCGTGCACGGCCGTGCATGGGTTGGTGGCTGACGTCCAGGTCGTCGATCAATACACGACCCTGGTCTGCCTGGACCAGCCCGACGATCATATAGAAGCAGGTGGTTTTGCCGGCACCGTTAGGGCCTAGCAGGCCGACGATCTGGCCGCTGTCGATCGACAGGCTGACGTCGCGTACCACCTGGCGGCTTTTATAGGCCTTGGCCAGATGCTGGGCTTTCAGGGTTGCCATTACTCGGCCTTCTTCTTCGGCTGGATAACCATGTCGATGCGTGGGCGGGGTGCGGTGACCTTGTTGCCGTTGGCGCGACCGGCGTTAGCGATCTGCTTCACGGTGTCATAGGTGATTTTTTCACCTTCCGTGGAGTTGCCGTCCGGGCTCAGCACCTTGGCCTGGTCAATCAGTACGATGCGATTCTGCTGGGCGTGATACTGGATAGTCTTGCCGTAGCCCTTCATCGGGCCGGTGTCGGTGGCGGACTGTTTCTGCTCGAAATAAGCCAGGTTGCCCACCGACGTCACCACGTCAATGTCGCCTGCCGGGGTGCGCGTCAGGGTCACCGTGTTGCCGGTTATCTTCATCGACCCTTGGGTGATGATTACGCCGCCGGTGTAGGTGGCGACACCTTTCTTGTCATCGAGCTGCGCATCGTCAGCCGAGATGTGGATCGGTTGCTGGCTATCGTTCGGCAGAGCCCAGGCGCTCACGCTTCCCAGTGCTGCGCCCAGACCGAGCAAAATAGGGAGGGTTTTAACGAGCCTCATACTGTCCTCTTACGTTCGATAGCAGGTGTATCCTGCTTTCTTTCAAATACGCTTTCATTCCCTTGCCAGTCGATACACCGCCAGCGCCGTCGATTCTAACGTCTTGCTCGGTCTGCGCATATTGCTTCTGTGGGAATACGGTCATGCGACTGCTGGTAATGATGGTGTCGCGGTTCTGCGCGTCTGTACGTGCGACGCGAACCGAGTCGATCAGTTCAACTTCGGTGCCGTCCGCGTTCACTTCGCCACGCTTGCTGGTGACGTGCCAGGGAAATTCGGTGCCGCGATACAGGTTCAGGTCCGGATTGGTCAGCAGGCTAACGTCGGCTACCTTCAAGTGTTCGACCTTGTCCGACCTCAATTCATACTGCACCTTGCCGTCGGGCAGGTACTGAATGCTGTAGGCATTGGTGGCGTAATAGTCGATAAGGCCTTCGTCAACCTGCGCAACAGGCTTGTCGAGAAAGCGCTCCGGGCTGATATTCCAGTAGCCCACCGCCAGGAGCAGCGCGGCGATGACCCCGAATAACAGGAAGTTGCGAATCTTTTTGCTCAGCATATAACGCTCTATAGGTAGGCGGCGTGGGCCGCTTCAAGACTGCCCTGGGCACGCAGGATCAACTCGCAGAACTCGCGGGCGGCACCTTCGCCGCCACGGGCGGTGGTGATGCCATGGGCGTGTTCGCGCACAAACGCTGCGGCATTCGCGACGGCCATGCCCAGGCCCACCCGGCGAATCACCGGCAGGTCTGGCAGGTCGTCGCCCAGATAGGCGACCTGTTCATAGCTTAGGTTGAGTTGGCCAAGAAGCTCGTCCAGCACCACCAGTTTATCCTCGCGGCCCTGATACAGGTGAGGAATACCGAGGTTTTGTGCGCGGCGTTCCACAACCGGTGTTTTTCGACCGCTGATAATTGCGGTTTGCACGCCAGCTGCCATCAGCATCTTGATGCCTTGGCCGTCGAGGGTGTTGAAGGTCTTGAATTCGCTGCCGTCTTCGAGGAAGTACAGGCGGCCATCCGTCAGCACGCCGTCAACGTCGAAAATCGCCAGTTTGATGTTTTTACCGCGTTGCATCAGGTCGCTGGTCATTTACATCACTCCTGCGCGCAGCAAGTCGCCAAGGTTAAGGGCCCCGATCGGCCGATCATCGTGGTCGACCACGATCAGTGCGCCTATCCGGTGGTCCTCCATGATCTTCAACGCTTCAGCCGCGAGCATTTCGGCGCGCGCGGTCTTGCCGTGAGGGGTCATCACGGCGTCGATGGTGGCGGTGTGGATATCAATGGTGCGGTCCAGGGTGCGACGCAGGTCGCCGTCGGTGAAGATCCCGGCCAGCCGACCATCGGTCTCGACGATGGCGGTCATGCCCAAGCCCTTGCGGGTCATTTCCATCAGCGCATCCCGCAGCAGGGTGCCGCGTGGAACGCTCGGCAATTCTGTGCCGCTGTGCATCACATTTTCCACTTTCAGCAACAGGCGACGGCCCAGTGCACCACCGGGATGGGAAAACGCGAAGTCTTCAGCGGTAAACCCGCGAGCCTCCAGCAGTGCCACCGCCAGGGCATCGCCCATCACCAGTGCGGCGGTGGTGGAGGAGGTGGGCGCCAGGTTCAGCGGGCAGGCCTCGTGGGCCACGTGCACGTTCAGGTTGACGTCGGCGGCCTTGGCCAGCGTTGACTCAGGGTTGCCTGTGAGGCTGATCATCTGGATGCCCAGGCGCTTGATCAGCGGCAACAGGGTCACGATTTCGTTGGTGGTGCCGGAGTTGGACAGCGCCAAAATCACGTCATCCTTGGTGATCATGCCCATGTCTCCGTGGCTGGCTTCGGCCGGATGCACGAAAAACGCCGTGGTCCCGGTGCTCGCCAAGGTCGCGGCGATCTTGTTGCCAATGTGGCCGGACTTGCCCATGCCGACCACCACAACGCGGCCCTTGCTGGCCAGAATCATCTCGCAGGCGCGCACGAAATCCGCGTCGATATGCGCCAGCAAGCCTTCTACGGCTTCAAGCTCAAGGCGTATGGTGCGTTGTGCGGATTGAATAAGGTCGCTGGATTGGCTCATGTCTGAAATCGTATAGCCTGACGAAAAGTCGGCGATTATAGCGGTAATGATCGATTCCCTCACGCAAGTTCGTCAGGCTTTGTGCGCGGGATAACTGAAAAGCACCTTCGGTAACATAGCAAGCAACGTTTTTTCCCTGTCTCAAATCTGAACCAGCGCTGTTCCGGCCTTGGGCGCTCTGTACCAGCAGTGATATAGTTCGCCGCCAGTTCGGTCCGCCCAACCCATGTGCCTTACTATTGCGCATCAGTTGAAAACCAAAGTCGCACACATGGTGTCTGAGTGAAAGGCTGCATCCCAAGGAGATTAGATGAGTGCCGATAACGCCTACGCGGTCGAGCTGAAGGGTCTTACCTTCAAGCGCGGGACGCGCAGCATCTTCAATAACGTCGATATTCGCATTCCTCGCGGCAAGGTCACGGGCATCATGGGGCCTTCCGGTTGCGGCAAGACCACCCTGTTGCGCCTGATGGGCATGCAATTGCGCCCCAGTGCCGGGGAAGTGTGGGTCAACGGCCAGAACCTGCCGACGCTGTCGCGCAGCGATCTGTTCGATGCGCGCAAGCACATGGGCGTGCTGTTCCAGAGCGGCGCGCTGTTCACCGACCTCGATGTGTTCGAAAACGTGGCCTTCCCGCTGCGGGTGCACACCCAGCTGTCCGACGAGATGATTCGTGACATCGTGTTGCTGAAACTGCAGGCCGTGGGCCTTCGCGGTGCCATCGACCTGATGCCGGACGAGTTGTCCGGCGGCATGAAGCGCCGTGTCGCCCTGGCACGGGCCATCGCCCTCGACCCACAGATCCTCATGTACGACGAGCCATTCGTGGGCCAGGACCCGATCGCCATGGGCGTGTTGGTGCGCCTGATCCGCCTGCTCAACGATGCACTGGGGATCACCAGTATCGTGGTGTCCCACGACCTGGCCGAAACCGCGAGCATTGCCGACTACCTGTATGTAGTAGGTGATGGTCAGGTGCTGGGGCAGGGTACGCCTGAAGAGTTGATGAATGCCGATAACCCGCGTATTCGCCAATTCATGACCGGCAACCCCGATGGCCCGGTGCCTTTTCACTTTCCGGCAGCGGACTACCGCTCAGATCTTCTGGGGAAGCGCTGATGCGCAAGACATCTCTTATCGAGAAGGTTCGCCTTTTCGGTCGCTCGGGCATCGACATCGTCGAAGTGCTGGGGCGTTCGACCATTTTCCTGTTCCACGCCTTGCTGGGGCGCGGCGGCATCGGCGGCGGCTTTGGCCTGCTGGTCAAGCAGCTGCACTCGGTGGGGGTGATGTCCCTGGTGATCATCGTGGTCTCCGGCGTGTTCATCGGCATGGTGCTGGCGCTGCAGGGTTTCAATATCCTCTCCAGCTACGGCTCGGAGCAGGCGGTAGGGCAGATGGTGGCCCTGACCCTGTTGCGCGAGCTTGGCCCCGTGGTCACCGCCTTGTTGTTCGCGGGGCGTGCAGGTTCGGCGCTGACGGCTGAAATCGGCAATATGAAGTCCACCGAGCAGCTGTCCAGCCTGGAAATGATCGGCGTGGACCCGCTCAAGTACATTGTTGCCCCGCGCCTGTGGGCCGGCTTCATTTCCCTGCCATTGCTGGCGATGATCTTCAGCGTGGTGGGTATCTGGGGCGGTTCGTGGGTGGCGGTTGACTGGCTGGGGGTCTACGACGGCTCCTACTGGGCCAACATGCAAAACAGCGTGACCTTCACCGGTGACGTGCTCAACGGCATCATAAAGAGCATTGTCTTTGCCTTTGTGGTGACCTGGATTGCCGTATTCCAAGGCTATGACTGTGAGCCCACCTCAGAAGGGATCAGTCGTGCCACTACCAAGACCGTTGTGTACGCCTCGCTGGCGGTACTGGGCCTTGACTTCATTTTGACCGCCTTGATGTTTGGAGATTTCTGATGCAAAACCGCACTGTGGAAATCGGTGTCGGCCTTTTCTTGCTGGCTGGCATCCTGGCTTTACTGTTGTTGGCCCTGCGAGTCAGCGGCCTTTCGGCCAGCCCTACCGCCGATACCTATAAACTTTACGCGTACTTCGACAATATCGCCGGTTTGACGGTCAGATCCAAAGTGACCATGGCCGGTGTCACCATCGGCAAGGTCACGGCAATCGATCTGGATCGCGACAGCTTTACCGGTCGGGTGACGATGCAACTGGACAAGAAGGTAGATAATCTGCCGACTGACTCCACAGCATCTATCCTCACTGCGGGGTTGCTGGGCGAGAAGTACATCGGTGTCAGCGTGGGCGGGGAAACAGCCCTGCTCAAGGATGGTTCGACCATCCACGACACACAGTCGTCGCTGGTGCTTGAAGACCTGATCGGAAAATTTTTGCTCAATACGGTCAATAAAGACGCCAAATGAGGAATCTGTTCATGATCTCTACCTTGCGACGTGGCCTGCTGGTACTGCTTGCAGCATTGCCGATGATGGCCAACGCGGCAGGTTCTGCCCACGATTTGGTGCAGGACACCACCAGCAGAATGCTGGCTGACCTCAAGGCTAACAAAGAACAGTACAAGCAAGACCCTTCCAAGTTCTACAACGCGCTCAACACGATCGTTGGCCCTGTGGTCGATGCTGAAGGTATTTCCAAAAGCATCATGACGGTCAAGTATTCGCGCAAGGCTACGCCTGCGCAGATGCAGACGTTCCAGGAAAACTTCAAGAAGGGCCTGTTCCAGTTCTACGGTAACGCTCTGCTGGAATACAACAACCAGGGCATTGTCGTTGATGCGCCCAAGGACGAGTCGGGCGACCGTGCTGAAGTCGGGATGAAAGTCTCCGGCAGCAATGGCGCCGTGTACCCAGTGTCCTACACCCTGACGAAGATCAACGGCGAGTGGAAACTGCGCAACGTGATCATCAACGGTATCAACATCGGCAAGCTGTTCCGTGATCAGTTCGCCGACGCAATGCAGCGCAATGGCAACGACCTGGACAAGACCATCAATGGTTGGGCCGGTGAAGTGGCCAAGGCCAAGGAAGAAACCGACAAAGCTGCCGGGAAGCCTGCGCAATGACCGAGTCGGCTGTTCGTATCGGCGATGCCGGCGAGCTGTTCCTCAGCGGCGTGCTGGATTACCGCACTGGGCCTGACCTGCGCAAGCAGGGCCAGGCGCTGATCAAGGCCAGCAAGGCGCCAGAACTGGTGCTCGATTGCTCGGCGGTGACCAAGTCCAGCAGTGTTGGCCTGTCGTTGTTGCTGTGCTTCATGCGTGATGCCGAGGCGGCGAAAAAACCGGTCAGCATCCGTGCGTTGCCAGAAGACATGCGCGAAATTGCCGAAGTTTCCGGTTTGACCGAGCTGTTGGCGCATCCTTAATACACATTATTAAAGAAGCCCCCCGTCAGAGTCCTGCTATGCGGGGTTCGCAGGCGCGGGGCTTTTTTGTATGATGTGCGACCCGTGCGCACTGGGCGCCGATAGAGGTTGAGCATGCAGGCCCTAGAAGTTAAGAGCTTCCTTGAAGGAAAGCTGCCGGAAACGACTGTAGAAGTTGAAGGCGAAGGCTGCAATTTCCAGCTGAACGTGATTAGCGATGAACTGGCGGCATTGAGCCCGGTCAAGCGTCAGCAGCAGATCTATGCCCATTTGAACCCATGGATCACGGATGGCAGCATCCATGCGGTCACTATGAAATTTTTCAGCCGCGCGGCCTGGGCCGAGCGCACCTGAGCCCCCAAGGCGTCGAGATTCTTATGGATAAATTGATTATTACCGGCGGTGCCCGCCTTGATGGCGAGATCCGCATTTCCGGTGCGAAAAACTCTGCCTTGCCGATCCTGGCAGCGACCCTGCTGTGCGATGGCCCGGTGACTGTGGCCAACCTGCCGCACCTGCACGACATCACCACCATGATCGAACTGTTCGGTCGCATGGGCATTGAGCCGGTGATCGACGAGAAGCTGGCGGTCGAAATCGACCCGCGCACCATCAAGACCTTGATCGCCCCGTACGAACTGGTGAAAACCATGCGTGCGTCGATCCTGGTGCTGGGCCCGATGGTTGCCCGTTTCGGCGAAGCCGAAGTGGCCTTGCCTGGCGGTTGCGCCATTGGTTCGCGTCCGGTCGACCTGCACATCCGTGGCCTTGAGGCCATGGGCGCAGTCATCGACGTCGAAGGCGGCTACATCAAGGCCAAGGCGCCGGAAGGCGGCCTGCGTGGCGCGAACTTCTTCTTCGATACCGTCAGCGTCACCGGTACCGAGAACATCATGATGGCTGCTGCCCTGGCCAACGGTCGCAGCGTGCTGCAGAACGCCGCGCGCGAGCCGGAAGTGGTCGACCTGGCCAACTTCCTCAACGCCATGGGCGCCAAAGTTTCCGGCGCTGGCACCGACACCATCACTATTGATGGTGTAGAGCGTCTGCACACCGCCACTTACAAAGTCATGCCTGACCGCATCGAGACCGGCACCTACCTGGTTGCCGCTGCCGTGACCGGTGGCCGTGTGAAGGTCAAGGACACCGATCCGACTATCCTTGAAGCCGTCCTGGAAAAACTCAAGGAAGCCGGCGCAGAGATCACCACCGGCGAAGACTGGATCGAGCTGAACATGCACGGCAAGCGGCCAAAAGCTGTCAACGTGCGTACTGCTCCGTATCCGGCGTTCCCGACCGACATGCAAGCGCAGTTCATCTCCTTGAACGCGATTGCCGAAGGCACCGGTGCCGTGATCGAGACCATCTTCGAAAACCGTTTCATGCACGTGTATGAACTGCACCGCATGGGCGCCAAGATCCAGGTCGAAGGCAACACCGCTATCGTCACCGGCATCGACAAGCTCAAGGGCGCGCCAGTCATGGCCACCGACCTGCGTGCTTCGGCCAGCCTGGTGATCTCGGCGCTGTGCGCCGAAGGCGACACCCTGATCGACCGCATCTACCACATAGACCGTGGTTATGAGTGCATCGAAGAGAAACTGCAGATGCTCGGCGCGAAGATTCGCCGCGTACCGGGCTAGTCCCCGCTGCCCTGTAGGAGCGAGCTTGCTCGCGAAGGCCTCATGTGCACCGCGTTGACTCTGAATAAACGCGTTATCGTTGACGTTCTTCGCGAGCAAGCTCGCTCCTACAAACACTGGTTTGTTTCAAATCGAGGCTGTCATGGCCTCGATCTGTGTCTGGCGCCGTTTGTGACCGGACAGCAATAGCCTGATGAAGGACTGACATTTCCCATGTTGACCATCGCACTGTCCAAGGGCCGCATCCTTGACGACACGTTGCCGCTTCTGGCTGAAGCGGGCATCGTGCCGACCGAGAATCCGGACAAGAGCCGCAAGCTGATCATCCCCACGACCCAGGACGACGTGCGCCTGCTGATCGTGCGGGCTACCGACGTGCCGACCTACGTTGAACATGGCGCCGCCGACCTGGGTGTTGCCGGCAAGGACGTGCTGATGGAATACGGCGGCCAGGGCCTGTACGAGCCCCTGGACCTGCGCATCGCCCTGTGCAAACTGATGACCGCCGGCCGCGTCGGTGACGTCGAGCCCAAGGGCCGCCTGCGGGTCGCCACCAAGTTCGTCAACGTTGCCAAGCGCTACTACGCCGAACAAGGCCGTCAGGTCGATATCATCAAGCTCTACGGCTCCATGGAGCTGGCGCCGCTGATTGGCCTGGCCGACAAGATCATCGACGTGGTCGACACCGGCAACACCCTGCGTGCCAACGGTCTGGAACCCCAGGATTTCATCGCTGACATCAGCTCCCGCCTGATCGTCAACAAAGCATCGATGAAGATGCAGCATGCCCGTATTCAGGCGTTGATCGACACCCTGCGCAAGGCAGTGGAGTCTCGACACCGCGGTTGACTCACCCGCGTAGCTGAAGAGCTACGCCCGTCTATCC